>CAYJCT010000103.1:0-4050 GCA_964368745.1 uncultured Christensenella sp.
CTTATAAAAACTACTCAATTAAAATTTTATTTTTATTTAAAAAAATTAATAGTTAAAATTTCTAGTTTAAAATAATTTTGCTGTAACTTCATTTTCTTAAATTCTGGGTTTTCAATTTCATTTTTTTCAACTTCGTTTTCTAAAATTCTGGGTATTCAACTTCTTATTTTTACTTCTCTTTAGTTTTCATTTTTTTTGTTTATGTGTTTTAAATAATCGAGCACGAAACCATCCAGCCCACCGTCCATAACTGCTTGCAAATTTGTTTCTTCGTAGCCCGTGCGCAAATCTTTAACAAGTTTGTAGGGACAAAAAACATAGTTTCGAATCTGACTGCCCCACTCAATTTTTCGCGATTCGCCTTTGATGTCGCTGGTCTTTTTTGCACTTTCTTCCACCGCTCTATCTTTTAGTTTGCTGACAAGCAGTTTCATTGCGCTTTCTCGGTTTTGAATTTGCGAGCGTTCGTTTTGGCACACCACCACAATATTTGTGGGAAGATGGGTTATGCGAACAGCGCTGTCGGTGGTGTTGACATGCTGACCACCTGCACCCGAACTCCTAAATGTGTCCACTCTGATTTCGCTTTCTTTGATGTCGATATCGTTTGCGTATTCAATTTCTGGCATCACCTCAACGGATGCAAAAGATGTGTGCCTGCGCTTGTTGGAATCAAACGGGCTGATGCGCACCAGCCGATGCACACCATGTTCGCTTTTAAAAAAACCATACGCATTGTTGCCCAACACTTGCATGGTTATGTTTTTGAAACCAGCACCGTCTCCGTCAAGATAGTCTAACAACTTTACCTCGTAGCCTTTGCTTTCGGCAAACTGCAAATACATGCGATAAAGCAAACTCACCCAATCACACGATTCCGTGCCGCCAGCGCCACTATGAATTTTTATGTAGGCATTGTTTTCGTCATAATCAGAAGACAACAATGTTTTTAAAAACAGTTCGTCAGACATCTTTTTTAGTTTTACTAAAGACTCGGTCAAATCTTCTCTAAAAGACTCGTCGCCGTCCAGTTCCAGCAGCGTTATATAATCGGTCACTTCTTCAATTCGCTTCTTTACCAAAAAAAATTCTTCCAATTTTGAAGTTATTATACTGATTTTTTTGGCAAGTGTTTTTGCCAACTCAACATCGGAATAAACGGCAGGATTTTCTAATTCCTTTTCAATTCTTGTTTTTTCAACTTGCAGTTTTTCCGCGTCAAAGACAGTCGACAACTTGTTCAAAGTTGTCGACAATGTTTTTTAACAATTCTTTTTCGTTGTTTAAAATAATCAAAATTATAACTCCTAAAAAAACATTTATTACCGAAAATCTAGTTTTTACCCATACAGCAATTTTTATATTTTTTTCCGCTTCCGCACGGGCAAATATCGTTTCTGCCCACAAGTTTGTCCTTGCTACCGCGCGCTGTGGATTTTTCACTTGTGTTTGTTATCATCTGCGCATTTTTATTAGGTGCGGGAAAAACGCGTTCCACATTTACCCTATAGTTTAACAAAAACAGTGCGATTTCTTCTCTAATTTTTCCCAGCATGTTATCAAAAATTCCCATGCTTTCTTTTTTGTAAGCAATAATTGGATCGTGGTTTCCGTATGCTCTCAACCCAATTTCCCGCCTTAGCATTTCCATAAAATCGATGTGGTCCATCCAGTGAGTATCCACCACTCTTAGCAAAATATTGCGCTCCAGTTCGTTGTAGTTGATGTTTAGTTTCGCCACATCCGCGCATTTTGATTCGTATAATCTTATGGATTCCTGAGCCACAACATCGGCAATTTCGTCAACAGACGCTCCCTCCACCAAATCTTCTGTAACAAAATTATCCACATCGGGAAGTGCACGATTAAACAGCGCAGCGTTCAGTTTGTCCAAATCCCATTCGTCATAACTCACATTGTCGTCCAATTCAGTCATCACGATTCCGCGTGCAAAATCGTTTATCATGTCGATTATTTCGCTATGCACATCAACCCCGTCTAACACCTTGTTGCGCTCGCCGTAAATTGTTTCGCGCTGAGAGTTGTTCACATCATCAAACTTTAACACAGAATGACGCGCGCTAAAGTTGAACGCCTCAATGCGTCGTTGTGCATTTTCGATTTGTTTTGACAGCATAGAAAACTGAAAAGGCCTGTCGTCCTCAATGTTAAAAAATCGAAGGATACCTTGCATTCTTTCGCCACCAAACCGACGCATCAATTCGTCTTCCATGCTAACATAAAACACGCTACTGCCGGGGTCGCCTTGCCTGCCGGCGCGTCCGCGCAACTGGTTGTCAATACGCCTGCTCTCATGCCTTTCTGTTCCAATAATATGCAGCCCGCCCAGTTTTATAACCTCTTCTTTTTCACTGGCTGCAACTGCTTTATGCTCCTCTAGAAGCGCCATATACTTTTCGCGGATTTTAGATAATTCGTCGTTGTCGCACGGCAACAGCGAAGAAGAAAATTCTATTTGTTCTTCATTGTAGCCCAGTTCACGCATCTTTTGTTTTGCACTAAACTCAGCGTTTCCACCCAGTTTAATATCCGTTCCTCTGCCCGCCATGTTGGTGGCAATTGTTACCTGATTGATGCGGCCTGCTTGCGCCACAATCTCACTTTCACGCTGGTGGTTTTTTGCGTTTAACACATTGTGTGGCACGCGCTCCCTCTTTAGCGCTTCCGACAATTTTTCACTTTTATCAATCGTGATAGTGCCCACTAGCACGGGCTTTCCTTTTTTGTGAACCTCAATTATTTCTTGTACAACTGCGTCGTATTTTGCCTTTTCTGTGGGATAAATAATATCGGCGTTGTCCTTTCTTCTCACCGGCAAATTTGTGGGAATGGTAACAACATCGAGGCCATAAATTTTGTTAAACTCAATCTCTTCTGTTTTTGCTGTTCCCGTCATTCCGCTGATTTTTTTGTAGATTCTAAAAAAGTTTTGAAAGGTGATGGTGGCAAGCGTTTTGTTTTCATCGCGAATCTCCACGCCTTCCTTTGCCTCGATTGCCTGATGCAATCCGTTGGAATATTTTCTGCCCTCCATAAGACGCCCTGTGAACTCATCCACTATAACAATTTCGCCCTCGCGGATAATATAGTTTTCGTCTATTATCATAATAAACTGCGCCCGAATTGCGTTGTTTATGTGGTGATTGAGTTCAATGTTTTCAATGTCGCTTAAATTTTCCACGCCAAAAAACCGTTCGGCTTTTGCAATGCCCGCTTCGGTTAATCGAATGGCTTTTTCTTTTTCATCAATTTCGTAGTCTTCCGCTTTTAATTGTTTTGCAAATTTTGCCGCAGTTTTATATGTCTCGTTGCTTTTCATGCCGCGACCACTAATGATTAGCGGCGTGCGCGCCTCGTCAATTAATATGCTGTCCACCTCGTCCACAATAACAAAGTGATAACCTCTTGCCACCCTGTCTTCTTTTCTCACAACCATGTTGTCGCGAAGATAATCAAATCCCAGTTCGTTGTTAGTGCTGTAGGTTATGTCGCAATTGTAGGCTTTTCGCTTTTCGTCCGGCGACATACTGTTTAGCGAAACACCCACCGTCAGCCCCAAAAACTTGAAAATTTTGCCCATCCATTCCGCGTCACGACTGGTCAGATATTCGTTTACCGTTACAATATGAACGCCCTTTCCCTCCAACGCAACCAAATACGCAGGCAGTGTTTCCACCAGCGTTTTTCCTTCACCCGTGCGCATTTCTGCAATTCTGCCTTGGAAAAGAGCAACACCTCCCAACAACTGCACATGATAGTGCCTCTCACCCAGCACGCGCTCACTTGTTTCTCGCACAAGCGCATACGCATCGGGCAAAATCTGCATCAATGTTTCTCCAGCATTCAACCTTTCCTTTAACACTTGCGTGTTGGACTGCAACTGTGCGTCGGTCATCTCTTTGTATTTTTCTGCTAAGTCTTCAATTTTTTTTGCAATCTTTTCCAACTTGTTTAAATTTCTGGAATTGTCTGACGCAAAAATCTTTTTTAGTAATGACATAATATTTCCTTCCCTGATGTTTTTTATTT
>CAYJCT010000104.1:0-3957 GCA_964368745.1 uncultured Christensenella sp.
ATTTATTATCATGTTTGTTTTAAATTTCTTATCGTTTTTGTTTCTAAATTTAAGCGTTTTTTTGTTTTAACTTTAAGAGGTTTTTCTTTTTATATTTTGCAAGACCTCTTTTGGTTTTAACTTTAAGCATTGATGTTTTTAAATTTTAACAGCGCTTTTGGTTTTAAACTTTGAGAGGTTTATTATTTTTTTGCTGCTTTAAACTCGTCAATTATATTTTTCACTTCCTTGTAAACTTCGTAAGGATTTACGATATGAGCAAAGCGATAGATGCTGCCGCCATTTGCCTGAGAATACATCGGGCTTGCCATGCTTCCAAAGGTTATGGTGCCGGTGTTGGAGCGCAAAATTTTGTCGAGCAAACTCACATACACATTGATTGCGCCTATCATAGACATATCCAAACTGCGATAATCCACACCAAAAATTCCCGAGCGGATTATCACTCTTTTATTGGAATATGCCAAGTATAAATTTTTGTAGTAGATTGCGGTTAGCATCCAAATGAACAGTATTATCAACACAAATACTCCTAGCGCAATTAATAAAACTAAGCCAATTTGAGTACTAAGTGGCACGGCCTGAGTTTCTGAATATTCTTCTGATAGCCCTAACATGATGGGGCCAACGATAAATAGCATAATAAAAAACATAGAGATAATTGAAGAAACAAAAACTGAAAAATATAATTTTTTCTTTTTTGGTTTAAACACTTTCACAATTTGTTCGTCTTTGTCTAGAATATTATCAAATAATTTTTCCATTTATTTTTTCCTTTTGTGATTTATAATTTTTCCATTTGCAATTTGATGTTATGGGGTGCGACAAGTTTTTTAAAAGCAATAAAAATTTCTAAGTGAATAATAAAGATTTTTTAGAATATGATGAGTAAATTCTTAAGTGAATAAAAAAGAATTTTTTAAGAACAAGTTGAGGTTTTTCTAAGTAAATAATAAAGAAATTTCCAAGCAATGACAAAAAACTTTTAAGTACAGATAAAAATGTGCTAAGCAAGGATAAAGGTTTTTCAAGTACAGATAAAAATGTGCTAAGCAAGGATAAAGATTTTTCAAGTACAGATAAAAAAGTTTTTAATCAATGACAAATATAATACTCAACCTTAATCAAAATTTTCCATCACATTTATATTTATATGATATAGGAAAGGAAAAGATTAATCAACATTTTTTTGTTCGATTGAGTCAGTTATTATATTTGGTTGCTTCGTTTCACTCGATTGTGTTTTTGAATCTTCGGGCAGAGATGATTTTACTTCCACCATAAAAACCTCTTCAAGATGACCGTAGAAAACCAAGATTTTGTAAGTGCCTGCAATAGACTTATAGTATTGAGAGATGTTGATGTAGGCTTTATCGGTTATATCTTTTACTTCAGTTGTGTCAAAAAGTGCATAAACTTTTAAGTTTTTTAAGTTGATGTCTTCGCCCATTTCATATTCGGTTTTTACATTTTCTATATCTAAGTAAAGTTTTTGTAGACCCTGCACCTTGTCGCATGATGAGAGCAAAAACACAAACGCCACTACACAAATTATAACATAAAGCTTTTTTATCATAAAATATACCTTTTTCCAACTTTTTATTATTTTTTGTAAGTTTTGTGGTTTTTATTCTAAAAAAATATACATAGTTTTTATTCTAAAAAATTATAGACATGTTTGTCGCAGAAAGTATGTGCATCGCTTGTTTCAAAAAGAATGCACACCGCCTGTCGTAAAAAGAATGCACATAGTTTTTTAAATAAAAAATTATATACATTTCCTGTTTTGAAAAGTTTGCACAACGCTTGTCGTAAAAAAATGTGTGTGTCGCAGTTGGTATAATAAAAATATATGTCGACTTCGAGTTGAAAAAACACACATAGATTTAGCATAAAAAATATATTGTCTTTGGCATATAAAACATATCATATTGAGAAAAAAATATTTAAATAGCCCGTGAGTTAAATAAGAACCCTTCGCAAAAGAATATAAAAATCATGCACAACGCCTGAAAAGTAAAAAAAACATGCACATTGCATTTATGACAATGTGCATGTTTTTAGTATTATTATATTTTAGTATTATTATATTTTAGTATTATTATATTTTAGTATTAGTTTATTTTTCCATTACTATTTTTTTAAGTTATAAAATGCGTTTTTGCCAGCGTATGTCACGCTTGGTGCATCCAGTTCAATTAGCATTAGTCGGTTGTATTTTGCAACTCTGTCGCTTCTGGATGTGGAGCCTGTTTTGATTAGTGTGGAGTTGGTGGCAGCGGCTAGATCTGCAATGAAAGTGTCTTCTGTTTCGCCTGATCTATGCGAAATTACGGTGGTGAAACCGGCCTTTCTTGCCATTTTAATCGCCTGAAGTGTTTCTGTTACGGTGCCTATTTGGTTTAGTTTTATCAAAATAGAGTTGGCACTTTTCTCTTCAATACCGCGCTCTAATCTCTCGGTGTTGGTAACAAACAAATCGTCGCCCACAATCTGCACATTTTGTCCAAGTTTTGTGGTAATTTTTTGCCATCCCTGCCAATCTTCTTCGCCCAGTGGGTCTTCAATGGATATAATTGGGTATTTTTTGATAAGTTCTCCATAGAAGTCAATCAAAGTGTCAGTTGTGTAGGATTTTTGGGATTTTGGCAACACATATCCGTTTTCAGTTACCCATTCACTTGCTGCAACATCTAGTGCGATTTTTATTTGTTCGGTGGTGTAGCCCGCAGCGTTTATGGCTTCCACCACAACACTAAGCGCCTCTTCATCGCTACTAAGATTAGGGGCAAAACCGCCTTCATCGCCCACTCCGCATGCCAGTCCTCTTCCTTTTAGCACTTTGTTTAGGCTATGGAAAACTTCAGCACACCATCTGATAGATTCAGTAAAATTTGGAGCCGCAACGGGAACAATCATAAATTCCTGAATGTCGACATTATTGCTTGCATGCGCGCCACCATTTAGAATGTTACACATTGGAACAGGCAGGGTGGAAACTTTTTCTTCTGCCAAATATTGATAAAGTGGAACACCTTTTGCATTTGCCATTGCGCGAGCAGCAGCCATTGAAACTGCCAAAATTGCGTTTGCGCCAAGGGATGCTTTGTTGTGAGTGCCGTCAAGATTTACCAAAAATGCGTCTAACTCGCTTTGGTCACTTGCGTCGAATCCAGCAAGAGCATCGTTTATGGTGGTGTTGACATTTTTAACCGCAGCCAGTACGCCTTTTCCTAGATATCTTGTTTTGTCGTCGTCTCTAAGTTCCACTGCTTCAAACAGCCCCGTTGAAGCGCCTGATGGCACGCATGCACTGCCCACCGCACCTCCAGTCAATTGCACTGAGGCTTCCACAGTGGGATTTCCACGAGAGTCTAGAATTTCTCGTGCTTTAACATTTTTAATTGTGAATTGTTGCATAAATCTACTTCCTTTATTATTGATTTCACATCAATTATAGCAAGTATAAATAAAAAATTAAAGGAAAAAAGACACATTGATTGCACCTTTTTTGTCCTTTTATTTTTAGTAGTTTTTTATTTTTTTTAACTTCAATTAATTTTTTTGCGTTGTGTCTTCATTTTCTTGCAATTCAGTGTCATTTTCGTCGGGCTGGTTTTGCTCATTTGATTTCTTGTCTGTTTCAGGGGTGGTGGACTGCTTCTCGTTTTCTACTGTAGGAGGGGTTGGTTGCTCTTCCTTTTTTAAAATTTGAGGCTCAGTTTCCGCATCTGGTGTGATTTTTTTTGTAGCAATGTTTTCGTGCGGGCTGTTATTGTTTTTTATCTTACTGCGTCGTTTATTTTTAACAAAGTTGCTTTTTTGCGCGCCTTGTTCCTCGTTGTTTTTATTGTTGTTTTTGAAAAAATTAAAAATATTAAACATTTTTTCTCCTTATAAATTTTTATATATAATAAATAATATGTTTTAATACTATAAAAAATGATAGGTATTGCT
>CAYJCT010000105.1:0-3948 GCA_964368745.1 uncultured Christensenella sp.
ATAAAAAAACAAAAACTAAAACTAGAACTAAAATTATAAAAAAACAAAATAAAATTAAAGTTAAAATCAAAATTAGAAACAAATCAAAATAAAAAAACGATACAATTGCATCGTTTTTTAAAAAATCTACTTAGAATTAACTTTGTCGTCAGGTTCGCTGTCTCCATTTTTTTTGTCTTTGTTTTTCACCTTTAGTGTTTCCAAATCCACTTCAGTGATTTCGTATTTTTGGAACACATCTGACTTGTTGATGTTTTCTGTATTTTTTTTGTCTTTGCTTTTTGTGTCCACCGCGATGTCAATTATTATGCAGATGAAAAGTATTGCTAGAGCAATAAAAATGTAGTAATAACGAACAACAAACTCCCAAACCATTTCCATATCAATTCCCCACCTTTTTTTTGGATGATATTGATGCATTATATGTGTGGAAAAAGTTTCCCACATTGTGGTTTTTTAACTGCCTCAAATAATCTTGAGGTCCTAGGCAAAATCCGTTATCGATTAACAGTTCAGTAGCAACTGCGCCAATTGCAGCATCTTCAAATTTTGTGGGATACTGAGTTAGTACAAAGAAAATTTTGGTTGAAATTGCCTTGCCATAAGCGCTTAAAAGATAAAGATATAAGCCGTCCAAAGCTTTGGTCGACTGTTTTTTAATCAAAAAAGATACGATTTTGCTCTTTATAATTTTGTCGTTCCGGGTGTGTCCATTTGGTTTTATGTGCCACGCTGCAAAGGTGCTCCAGCCATTTATTACAAAAGTTGCGGCGCTGTCGAAATTGTTATTAAAAGTGGACGATAGTACGGTTGAATAAAAATGGGCGAGTCCGGGATAGACATTGAGATTGTAAGAAAATTCAAGTTGCTTGTCGGTTAGCGAATGAGAGTTTGTGTTCACAATAAAAGAATCACTACTTTTTGTGAACAGCCCGCTTTGCCACCGTCCAGTGCCATAATCGGTGTTCACAAAAGTGTTATAGTCCATTTTGTTAAATTTTCCCCAAATGCCTTGCAGGTCAAAACTTTTCATATAAAATGCAGGAAATTCTTTTAGGCTGGTTGCAATTTGAGTGCTATTTAATTTTGTTTGTGCGTATTTAAACCTTTTTCTTTTGGCATAAGTTTTCAGCACTTTTATGGTTTTGCCATACATTTTTCCTAAAATTAATTTATAGAAACTTTTATAATCTACAAAATGCGAAACTTGCGCTTTTTGCAACACACCCAGCAAAAATGAGTGATATTTATTATCGATATTTTTTATCTTTTCAAGATAATACGATTTTAACTGCTTAGGGCAATAAATCAAACTTGCAATATTTTCATACACCTCTTTTTTGAAATTGGTGTATTGTTTTTCGGTTTTAATGTGAATCAAATGGTCAATGACCTGATCCAGCGAAAAATTATTTTTAAAAAAATCTACTTGTTTGTTAAAAATAGGTTGTTCTTTTGGAGACAACGAAAAAGAAAAACTTGCCAAATCTTTCATGAGAAGTGGGTCGAACACTACTTTAAATCGCCAGTCGTCAGTTAGTATTTTCATTTGTCTTTTGCACCTTACTTTTTTGATATTATATCAAATAGTTTTAAAATCTCAAATTAATTGCCACTCTCAACCGTTCTTTTTTGTTATATTTGAAATATATTCCAAAATATTGGGTGCAATAACACTATTTTGAAGAGACATAAAGATGTTTGTTTTAACAAACTCTTCCACTGTGCCGCAGTCAAGTCGCACGCCGTCAAGAGTTAGTGCGAACATTTTTTCTGTTTTGCACATTAATTGAAAACTGTCGGTAAGATAAACTTCTCCTTTGGTGAGAGGCGTGTTTTTTATGTGGACAAAAATATTTTTGTTTAAAATTGCAGGCCCAATATACGACAAGTTAGACGGAGCATCTTCCACTTTTGGTTTTTCAACAATTTGTCTAAGTCGCAGCACATCTGGCGAAATTTTTTCTCCACCTACAATACCATATTTAAACACCTGTTCGTGTGGAACAGGTGCGGTTGCAATCACGGCAGAGTTAAAGTCTTTAAAAAAATTAAGCATTTGCTGCGTGCGCGATAATTTATTTGTGAAAAAAAGTTCGTCGCCAAACAACATAATAAAGTTGTCGTCGCCCACAAAAGATTGTGCTTGCAACAACGCGTCACCCGTGCCTTTTGCGCTTAGTTGATAAACAAAAGAAATGTTTGCCAAACGCGAAATTTTTTGAATTTCATCCAGTTCGTTTTGGCGGTTGCTTTGACGCAAGCGCTCCTCTAGATGTGTGTTTTTTTCAAAGTGAGAAACGACGCTTTCTTTGCCTTTTGCTATCACAAACAAAATGTCACGCACCCCACTTTCGCTCAACTCTTCCACGATGTATTGAATTATGGGCTTTGTTAAAATGGGCAACAATTCTTTTGGAAAAGTTTTTGAAACGGGCAAAAATCTCGTTGCCATTCCGCCGCAAAGCACAACTGCTTTTTTTATCATAAACACCTCAAGTCTTATATATGATAAAGATACCAAATAATTTACAATTAGCAAAATAAATAAAGAGGGATGACAAAATATGGAGCGTATAAAGTTGAAAGATGTGGATTATTTTGTTATAATATTTAAATATAAAATAAAAGGAGAAAAAAAGATGGACTTTAAAGAAACAAAAACTTATAAAAATTTGCTAGAGGCATTTGCCGGCGAGTCTATGGTACGAATGAAATATGATTACTATTCTTCCAAAGCAAAAAAAGAAGGATATGAACAAATTGCAGCATTGTTTGCAGAAACTGCAGGAAACGAAAAAGAACACGCAAAATTATGGTTCAAAGCGATACATAACGACACAATTCCATCCACTCGCGAAAATTTAATTGACGCAGCAAAAGGCGAAAATGATGAATGGACCGACATGTATATGCGCATGGCGGCAGAAGCAAGAGAGGAAGGTTTCGACAAACTTGCCGACGAATTTGAAGGCGTGGCCTATGTTGAAAAAGAACACGAAGAAAGATACCTTAAATTACTTGAGAATATCGACCTTAATAAAGTGTTTAACAAAGGCGAAGAAAAAGAATGGAAATGCCGTAACTGCGGACATATCCACACAGGAGAAGAAGCCCCTGCTCTTTGCCCAGTTTGTGCTCATCCTCGTGCATACTTTGAGGTTAGAGAAAAGAATTATTAAAAAAGTCTAATTGACAATGTGACAGTTTTTACGCAAATTAAAAAGATTGTGAACGGCTTTAAAATTTCTGATTTATAAACAGTTGGAACTAGGCTTATTTTATGAACGGTATGCGAAATAGTCGCTTGACAACTGTCGAAAAAGAAACTGTTTGATAATATATCTGTAGCAACGGTTTGACAATGTATCTGTTATAACTGTTTGACAACTGTTTTATAAATATTTGTGCAATTACGATTTAATAAAATGTTAGAATAAGTTGTTATTACAAAAAACATGTGGGTGAAAACTCATAGTTAAAAACTCGTGGTAAAAACTTGCGGGTGAAAACTCATAGTTAAAAACTCATAGTTAAAAACTCATAGTTAAAAAACTTTGATTAGTGTTTCGCTTAGATTTGTTTTGCTTTGTATTGCGTTTTTTTGGGAGAAAATATGAATAAAATCCACTTATTAATTTCTCATCAATTACCTATCAAACTTCCATCAATTACCTATTAATATTCCATCAATAACTTATCAACTTTCAATATGGTCTTTTTTTTAGAGAATGTGCGAAATGGTGGGTCAAAAGTTAGATGTGGATTTGCCAATTAAATTTCGTGAATGGGTGAATAAAATGTCATAAATGGGTGATTAAAGTATTGTGAATGGGTGAATAAAAAGGCGCGTGAAATTGCGTGTTGTAAAACATGCTTAATTTATTATAGTAAATTGTTATTTATAATTGTTAAATATAATTAAAAATAATTAATCTAGTTTATTAT
>CAYJCT010000106.1:0-3827 GCA_964368745.1 uncultured Christensenella sp.
CAATTGATTATACCTAAATATAAGCAAATGATGAATATTATCCACCTGCGTTCTTATATTAGATTATTAATAAAAATTAGTAACATCAGCCATTAAGTTTTAAAATCATCCAATCAACCAAAATACTAAACCAATAGGCTATTAATAAGTCAGCCATTAATAATGTTTAGCACCAACATATCGATGGCAAGATTTGCGTTGGTTTTTCCTTGTTTTATAAAAAAATCCAATTGCGAGCAATAGTCCACAATTTCTTTTAAGCGTTTTTTACTGAACAATTTGATTTGTTTGCTATATTGCATCACAGCGTATTCTTTAACGGACAAAAAAGTGGCAAGTTCGTTGTTTTTAAGCGG
Source organism: uncultured Christensenella sp. (assembly GCA_964368745.1). Classification (GTDB taxonomy): domain Bacteria; phylum Bacillota; class Clostridia; order Christensenellales; family UBA1242; genus UBA11490. The sequence continues at coordinate 357 of CAYJCT010000106.1, forward strand.
TGTTATCGCCACCAAAAGCAAACGCCTAAAATGGTTGTAAATTAGCGGAAGCAGCCCCCTATAACCATCCTTTGCCTGCTTTAAATGATTTAGTATTTCATAAACCGCAGTGGCGTTTTTCTTTGCCAAATTCTCAGTTAGTTCAAAAATTTTAAAATCCAGCACTTTGTCAACATTAGACGCAACATGCTCTTCGTTTATTTCTTCGTCCACTCCAACCGAAAAAACAAGTTTTTTTAACTCGTTATCTATCTTCATCATGTTGCCAGAAGTGATTTCAATAAGCAGGTTTATAGCGCTTTGTGTAATTTTTTTGCCATTTTTGGAAACGATGCTCAAGATGTATTTTTTAATTGTATCGGCAGTGAGTTTGTTGCAATCCACAAGCGTTGCATGCTGGCAGTTTATTTTAAACACAGTATTTGTACCTAATTTAACCACAAATTTACACGCTGGATTGGGATTTAGCAAATAGTTTTCCAATTCTTCCAAGTTGATGTTTTTGGTAATTAGACTGGCGTCAAGCAGCACCATTTTGAAGTCCGAAAAAGCAGGTGGCGTGTTTAGTGCGCGAACGAGAGCCGAAACATCAAACTGGTCATAATCAAACTTGATGTAGTTAAGTTCAGGAAAAGCAATGTTTAGCGCGTTTGCTATGATGTCCACACTTTTATCAAGCAAAAAAATGTCCTTGCCCTCAAGGATGTAACAATTTTCCACGCTACTAATCAGTGAACTTTTAAGTTTTTCAAAATATAATTTTTTCATTTTCGCCCACTATTTTTTTAAAACTTTATACTTTATTATACATTTACCTAAAACAAAACTTGTTTTCTTTCTTATAAAATTAATGATAACAAATTAAATTTTTTTTTGTAAAGTTTGTTTTGTTAAATAAATCCACATTATCCACATCAGTCAGCGCATTTTCACGATGAAAAATCACCTGTTCAATATTAAAATCAGTGTGTTCAAACAAATTGTGCCGCACACGATTTGCAAAAACCATGTCGATATCGCGGTCAATGCCCTCTCCAATTGTTTTCGCGTTTGATATGTTTTGAGTAGTATTTAACACTAGCAGATTTGAGTTTGCACTATTCATTTTTAGCGCAATTAATTTTCCGACATCGTTATTGATTTCCACCAAGTTGTAGTCGCAAACATAAGTGTAATCGTTCAGAAAAAACAAATTTACTTGCTGCTCAAGTAGATAAAAACTGTAACAAAATTGTTCTAAATAACTCGGTAAATAAACATTTTTTACACGATATGCAAATACCATTTCCAAAAATTCGTCGTATTTATTTATTTCAAAATCATACGCCACCACATTCTCTACTTCAGCGATATTGTTGTCTATCAACTGATAGCCCAGTTCCTGCCTTGTGGGACTGCCAATCACGGTTACGCCATAATCTTTGTGGTAATAATAAACATGATTTTTGGAATACTGAAATTCAACAAAAAGAAAATTTTCGTTTATTTTTGCAGGAATATTACTTAGCGTTATCATAAGTGTAAAAATCACAAAAATGGTAGCGACGGCAATAGATTTAACACGGCGCGAAATCATAAAATATTTCACCACCAAACACAGCAGCACAATTAACGCAATTGCAAAAAATCCCACGCGAAACACCATTATGTAGGCAAATGGTAACATCGCCATATAGTTTGCCAGTGTTTTTACCAAATGCAGAATGAGCGCGGGCGCAATCAGCAAGCCTCCAATAAATCCAAACGCAAAGGAAAGCGCAATGATATAGAAAATCATAACATAAGCAAGCGAAAAAAGCGGAACAACCAATATATTTGCAAACACCGACACCAATGAAACATGGTTAAAAACATTTGCCAGTATGGGCAAAATTACAATATTTACGGAAATAGAAACGGCAAAAGACGATGCGATTAGTGTTGGAACTCCGATTTTTTGGAGAATTTTGGACATGTCGCCGGCAAGACAAATCATTGCAAACACGCAAAGAAACGAGAGTTGAAAACCCACAGAAAACAAATATCTTGGGTTTAGTGCGAGTATTATTATACCCGATAAACTGAGTGCGTTTAGGCCGTCGAAGCGCTTGCCAAACAGATTGCATAGCACTAGAACAACACCCATTATACCCGCTCGCATGACACTGTCGGTGAAGTTGCATAAATAACAATAAAAAACCACAAACAAAGCCACAATTACAGCGTTAGCATACCTGTTTATGCGTAGTACTTTTAGTATGAGATAAAGCGACAGCACAATGATGGTTACATTAAGCCCCGACACTGCTAATATATGCGAAATACCCACATAGGAAAAGTTAGTTTTTATATGTTGTGCCAAATCCACCCTGTCGCCAAATAATATACCGTAGGCAAGCATTGCGTTTTCTTCATTAAGATGTTCAAGCAACACAAGTTTAGTGTGGTTTTTCACTTCATTGCCCACATTTTTGTTTGTGTTGATGGAAACTATGCTTGTAGCATCAACTGTGATACTATAAGCATAACCAGAAATAAACGCGCCCAGTTTTTCATAATTGTTGTAGTAGGGCGACAAATAAATCTCGCTTTCAAGCGTGAGTTTATCACCCGCGGAAATATCAAAAAAACCGTTTATCAAAACATTTATGCCACTGATAAGTTTGTGTGTTTCTTTGTTGTTAATCACATGGGAATTATCAAGTTTTATTGTTTTGTAGCCCACATATTCTGTGACCTGCACCACTTCTCCCACAATGACCGACTCGCCCTCGAACTTTCTGTGTTCAAAAAATGGCATAAGAAAAAATGACGAAAACAAAAATGTGATGATAAACACCGCCATGATTACATTTATTAGTTTACTATTTTGAGAAAAATAGTTTAGCGCACGCGTTAGTTTTTGCAAAAGGAGTGCGCTTTTTTTCTTTAACATGGCACAAAAATTTTTAAATTTATTAAAAATTTTCACTTTATTAAAAACTTTTGTTTCATCTTTTATATTTATTCCGTTTGTATTATCTGTTTCGTTGTTTTTTGCATCCGCAATCTTGTTTTCTTCATTTGATACCGCTTCATCTCCTGCAATTTCTTTCACATCCACTAACATTGCCGCGTCAACAACAACGCATTCTGAACTGCATTTTGGATTTTCCATGTTTTGACTGCTGTTATTTGTTAAAATTGTCGCGGATGTTTTTGACTTATCTTTCTTTTTAACAAAAGCAAATATTTGAAAGGCAACAAAAACAATCACAATGAAAATAAAAAGCATTAGCGGAAAATTAAAAACTCGCAAATACCATGATTTAATTAACGCAAACATGTTTAAAATTGCAAAAATCATTGTTAAAAAGACAATGAACAATGGCCTTACATGAATTTTTTTGCATCCTTTCATAACAACATAATATCACATCAATTAAATTATGACATTATTTTTTAAAAGATTTTAAAAAAAATGTGCTTGTTTCATTGTTTATTACTGTAAAC
>CAYJCT010000107.1:0-3806 GCA_964368745.1 uncultured Christensenella sp.
ATCCTAATTTTAACATCACACTGTTTTACAGAAATTATAAATAAATATAAATTCATGTTAAAAAATATGGTTAGGCAGAAAAACTTTGGTTAAATCGCGAAAATTTTTGCATACAACCACATGTAAAATAGTTGAAAAAAAATGTGCATTAGTATATACTATCTTAGTATTATGTATAAGTTACTATAAAATGTAAGGCGGACTAAAATGAACAGAAAAAACAATATAAAAAAAGCGTCAAAAAACATTCTTTTCACCATCACAATTTTTGTTATGATGCTTGTTATCTCTTTTTCCTTTGGCTCCAATTTCAGCACTAAAGCGATTTATGCTTCCGACTCCTTGGTAGGCTATTCCAGTTACGAGAGTGTGGACAAACTTCGCAACCCCGACTTTTCATCATCCGTTAGCGAGTCACAAAACAAAAACACCACCATCCCCAACTGGACGCGCGTGAGTTATTCGGGGCTAACGCTAAACGACTATCACTATGGCGTGGTTAAAGCCAACAGAATTGAAAATGCAAATGCTGAGGCAAAAGCGTGGGAAAATTTTGGAATAATTGAAACCCCAGGGCTATACGACACCAGCAATGTAAACGCCAAAGCCAACAACTATTTGATGCTAAACTCCCACAACTCAAGTGGCAGATTTGGATATAACTCCACATCTTTCACACTGGATGCCAGCACTTTTTACAAAATCAGTGTCACTGCAAAAACAATTAAAGCAACTCAAACCATTGAGGCAACCGACACCACGGACGAAATAACTAGAACGAGCGACAGCAAAATTTCTATTTACCTAAACGGTTTGTCGGAATCTGATGACTCCACCAACCGCTTTATTTCCGAAACCACAAACACCACTATCACAAACATGTCGGGAGAAACTGAAAATTTAAACGCGTGGAAAACATTCACTTTCTATATCGAAACCAGCCCCTACAATTCCGAAAAACTAACGCTGGGACTATGGCTAGGAAGAGACGACAAGGAAAATGACGGCGCCAGCGAAATTATTGCAAACGAATTGGGTGCAGCATTTTTTAAGGAAGTTGAAGTGCTAAGAATGTCGGAAAACAAATACCGAAACACACTGAGCGACGCGGTGAACTCTGCACACGAAAAATTTAATGCGATAAACCTAAACGAAGATTATTTGGATGTGTCTTCCATCAACCCAAGTTTTGAAAACGGACTTTCCGGCTGGACGGAACTGCCTAAAAACAATATGCCCTCCAACACTTATATTGCAACCCCTTCCATCAGACCTTTCAACAACACAGCATTTGATGGCAAAATTGCAAACGGCCCCACCACCAACAACAGCACTACATCCAACAATTTGGCGCTTATGTTACTCAACAATACATCGAGCGAAATTGGTGTGCAAAGTGATGCTATTACCATAAAACAACATGGTCTTTATAGGCTTAGCATTTGGTCTTGGAGCAACTCAAACTTTGGCAGCGGCGGCAAAATCAGTATTCTGAACCTTCGCGACAACACCACAAGTGATGCGCTTACCGCCACCACATCGATAAGTTCCACCCCTAACCTGTTTGTTAATAACTGGACGGAATATTCTTTCTATATTTCTGGCGACGCACTTTTTGACACCGAAGTTGCCATCCAACTTTTGCTTAGAGGCACGGAGGGCGGAGAAACATCAAACAACAGTTATGTTTTCTTTGATGACATCCGCTTGCAAGAAATAAACTATTCGCAGTTCAATAAAGGCTCAAACCTGTCCAATAGCAAAAGTTATAAAATGGAAAAATCCACCGACGCATTCAATGTCAACAATTCGCTTTTTAACGGCGTAATGAACGAAAACAATGAGGTGGAATATCCACTAACCCCAACTTCATGGACAGCAAGCCACAGCAATGAAAGCGGTGTTTTTGGCGGAGTAATCAACACCAACCAAAACCATTTTGCACGCAATAGAGAAAATTATGACGGCATAAACTATTCTGAAAACATGCTGTTTAACTATGAAAAATCTCTTGAAACTGCTGACCAATCCAACAATGTGTTGCTAATCAGAAACAACTCATCATCAAAAAGTTTAACTTTTTCCAGCAATCAACTGTCGCTGTCTTCCAACAGTTACTATAAGTTTGTGTTAGACATCTATTCAGTGGTGGAAAACGCAGGTGAAGGCGCAGAAGTCAGCATAACAAGTGATGGGAGTGTGGTTCATAAATGGAACAATATCAACACGAATGGAAACTGGCAGTCTCACGAATTTTTCATTAAAACCAGCACCACCACACTTTCTCTTAGCATTAACCTAACATTGTCGAACGCAGGTTTTGCACTGTTCGACAATGTGTTTATGCAAACATCTGGCGAGGAGGAGTTTAACAATTCCAAAATCCAAAACAAAACCACGCTTGATTTAAACAACTTCGATTTCAAAAACCAATTCATTTGGAACATATCAGAAAAGAACAATCGCACAGGCATCTCTGATTTTGGTTCAACTTATAACAACTCTTTGGTTTCCAACCCCACCGACGCCCCTACCAACAACCCTAGCCTGTATTTATCATCCGTGGCGTATGTTTCCTTGAAATACACATCAAATGTTACCTATAATCTGTCTGCCTACTCTTACTACAAAATTTCAGTTTTTGTTAAAACTTTAGGCATTGCAACCCCTGACGACGACGCGGAGGGAGGAGCAACTTTTCAAGTGCTATACGACAACAAACTAGATGGCTTTGAAAACATCAACACTCACGATAGCTTAACAGGAAAAAGCGAATTTAAGGAATATATTATTTATATCTCTCCTGAATCAGAAATTTCTGCAACGCTGATGTTGGCGCTTGGCAATGATGAGATTCAAACTAGCGGAACGGTGTTTTTCAACAATCTAAAAATCACAGCGTTTAGCAGCGAAGACGAAATGAAAGCGGACTTGGAAGAAAACGAAAAAAATCATAACACAGTAACAAAATCCATCGTGGCGGCTGTTGCATCACAAGACCCAAGCAGTGAAACAGAAGAAAATGACAAATGGACCTTCGACCCGCAAATCTGGTCAGCAGCAACCGCAATCATCACAAGCCTTGCAATCATTGCTGCAATTGTGGGAGTGTTGGTTAGAAAAATCAACTGGAAACGCCCTGTTAAAATCAAAACATCGTATGACCGACGAGTGTCTCTCGACAAAAATATTACTGCAAAAGAAAAAATCCAACTAAGAAAGGATTTGATTGCACAAATAAAAGAAGAAATTTCTAATATCGACAGTAAAATTGAACAACTGCATTCACAATTTGCGGAAAAAGTGGAAGAAGAAAAAGAATCCACGGCAAACACAAAAACAATTCTACTGGAAGAATTAGGCACAATAAATTCAGAAAAAGAGCGCATACAAAGTGAAATAAATGCAAAAGTTGCAAAAAACAAAAAAGATTTCACAAAAGAAGATATTGAAGCAAACAAACAAATTGCAGCCCTTGAAAAGAAAGCATTTGCAGTTGATAAAAAGATTGTTGGACTTGACAAAAATATTACTAACTTAAAATTCAAACGCGACCAAAATGTGGAAAAACTAAACGCAGAACAATCAAAATTAAACAAGGAAATTGAAGAGATTACTGGCGAAATAAACAACATCAACCTTGAACTTCAAAAAAAATAGTTTTAAAATTTTAATGAGTTTAAAAAAATTAGTTTTTTAAATTCAACCAAAAAGTTTTAGCATTGCAAACACTTGCACAAATTTTAAGATAATTGCAATAATTGCAATACACTTTAACAATTATTATAAAATACAATAATCATAAT
>CAYJCT010000108.1:0-3789 GCA_964368745.1 uncultured Christensenella sp.
AAATAAAAACTGTGCAATCATATATTTCAAAAAACAATAAAAATCGCCCACAAAATCACTGTGGACGATTCATTTTTTAACAAATTTTTTGAAAGGATTTTTTGATTTTTTAATGATTGTTTTTTAAAAAACAACAGATAGATGAAATAAAATGTTTTATAAATTTCTAAACATATTTTTTCATTTTTCACAAACGATAAAATAAATTTTTTCTTTAACATTTTTCCACATGCGATTTACTCATGCGATTTACTCATGCGATTTACGCACGCAATTTCTATTTTACCTCCATGTTCAAGTAGCCCGACGGATCAATTTTTTTGCCGTCATTATCCATCAACATAAACTTCAAATAACTACCCGCTTTTGCTTCTCTCTTGCCGCTGTCAGATGCCTTGCCCACAACATCACCTTTGGTCACCTTATCACCCACTTTCAGTGCAACACCCTCTGCAAGCGAACCATAATATGACTTCATGTTGTTGCTGTGTTTTATCACCACCACATTGCCTTCCATGTAGTTGCCATAAACATCCACAACCTCACCGTCCAACACCGCATAAACATTGCTACCCGCCACCACTTGCAAACTAAGCGCCTTATGGGCCTCCCACTTGTTTAGTGTTTCATTGTATTGCAGTCGAGTGCCTGAGTATCCTTTATAAAGTGTGGCATTTAATACTGGCTGATAAAAAGTTTCAGGTGGTGCGTCCACTGGGCCTCCCGTATCATCGGCTGGTGTGTAGTTTAATGACGCAATAATTGTGATTAATGCAAACACAAAAACCCCCACTCCAACAGCAATAAAATACCCATATTCCTTAAACAAATTTTTTCTTTTCGAAGAATTATCCTCCATACAAAACCTCCTTAAAATTATGTAGATTGTTGACATCTTTGCATATTTCATACTATAAACTTTCAAAATTTTTAAATTTTGATAAATTTTTTAAATCACACTTATTGACCACAACACTAATAATATTGTCATAAACACACATTCTGTTGACAATGTTATGAAACTTAGTAACAATACATACTTTGGCATAATTATTGTCAAATTGTGAAAAGATATAATATGAGAAAAATATGTTGTTTTGTAATACAATTAATTTTAATGTTAAATATTGTAATTTTAAGTGGATTTTTTGACAAAAATTTATTAGTAATACACGCATTAGATATTGGCAACAACGAACCACTTCCTGCCATAACCACTCTTGTTTTTCAGCCACTGCTTGCCTTCCCCGAAATTGCACTAGATCCAAAAAACAAACACCACAAAAAATACTCCAACGAACACTTAACTCCTCTTGAATTTGAAAATGTGCTGGGCGTTCTTCACAATCTTGGCTACTGCTTAATTTCACTAAACTCAAACTGGAATCACTCAAATTCAGAAAATGTTTTCCACTCTCAAAACTTTCCAAAAAATAAAAAGCCGCTAATAATAGTATTCGAAAACCTCAACTACGACAGTTCCAACAACTCAGGATTAATCAACAAAATAATTCTTGATCGCTACAACAAACTTGCCAGTTACAACACTAAAAAAAGCATCAAAGATAAAGTATCCCACAACAACGAATGTTTGTTGGTTCTCAACAATTTCATAGAAACACACCCTGATTTTTCGCACAATAATGCAAGAGGAATAATTGCTCTAAACGGATTCGACGGCATACTCGGCTACAACACTCAACACAAAAATGCCAACAGTCGACGGGAAGTAAAGCGTGCAATGGAAATAGTGCTGTATCTCAAAAAAACTGGTTGGAGTTTTTGCTACAACGGATACAACAACACCTCACTCACAGAACTTAGCGACATGGAATTTGCAAAAGATTTATCATTTTGGAATAGCGAAATTAAAAGCATAATCGACATCACACCCATCATGTTACTAGACAAAAAAGATAGCACGCTGCTGAGTTGTTTTGATAAATTAGTCTACAAACAAAAGTTACTACTTTCTAATAATTTCAATATTTTTTTAAGTAAAAGCGATGATTTTGTTGTTAAAAAAGTTGACATTCAAAACGACACTGCCCTACACCTATCATGTCTGGATGTGAATCTAAACACAATAAAAAACACTCCATCGTTAAAAAAGATTTTCCGTTCTACAATTCATGAAGATGAATTGCGACATACTATTTCCAATCAATAATCCAAACATTTTCAAAACACATATTTTGCACTCCTTTATTCATACAATATTTTTAATATTATTTATATCAAGATTTATTAGGAGAATATTGTAATGCAAAATGGAACAATAATAACAAAAGCAAAAAGTGAAAATAACAACAGTTTTGTAGGCCTAGAAAATAGAAAAAAAATATCACTAACAGGTGTTAGCGAAGTTATCAGCACCAACGACTCCAACATCACAGGAAAACTTGCAGGCACCAAATTTTATGTGAACGGCAAAAATATTCAAATCACTAAACTTGACATCGAGCAAGGAATAGTGGAAGCCACTGGCACCATAGACAGCATAAAATTCGGGCAAACATCCAGTTTAATAAAAAGAATATTTCAATGAACACCAACCTGATGTATCTCTTATTTTTCGGTGCAGGCGGTTGCATATTTTTGCTACAATCTTTTTTCAACTTTCTATCTTTGTTGATTAAAAAAAAATTTTTTCGTATCACACTCGACATTTTTCTTTGCCTCATTGCTACAAGTATTTTTTTATATCTGATTAACTTACTTAATTTCGGCGAAATCCGTGGTTTTTTGTTGGCGACTTATGTGTTTGGATTTTTGTTGCTACAAAAAACATTGGGCAAATTATTTGCCATCGTCAACGATTTTGTGTATAATATGCTAATAAAATCAGTGCGCATTTTTAAGACAAGTAGTCTCGGCAAAAAAATATTAAAGTAGGTGAAAAATGTCTGGCAACAAAAAAATAGTTTTAATAACAAGTTCCATAGTTATTGCTATTTTTGTTTTGTTGCTTATTTTAATCATTCAGTTCATAAAAATCGGCACACTGAGAAAACAAGAATCCGCCCTACTTTCTAGCTATAACAGCCTAACCCAACAAATTCAAGACCATGAAAACCAACTTCCATATTTGGAAGATAGAGAAAACTTTTTAACTCAATATGCCCATGAACACAATTGGACAAAGCCCGACGACCAATGGTATACCACTAAATAAACTCATCCCTGCACCACTAAATTTATTTGTTCATTGTTATAAGATTAGTTGATTTAAGCAGGAGTTGAGCACTTCGTGCTCTTTATTTATTTTTTGTTGGCAAAAATAATGAATTAAAATCAACCAGCCAACTTATATAATAGGTTGTTAAATGTCCTTTAAATAAAAAACTTATCATTAAAATATTATTTAAATAATATTCTTTCCGATGTAAACGGTTTTTTACCGTATACTTACTAAATAATAGCATCTCTTAAAATAAATATTGCAGTTACTTAAAACGAATATTAGAATTTCTTAATATAAATATTGCTATTTCTTAAAATGTATATTACCTGAAAAAAATATTTTTCTGAAAAACAAAAAAGACATCAGTATTCTTGTTAAATATAAACGATGTTTTTTAACCAAAAACTACTAAATATTAGCATATCTTAAAATAAATATTGCAGTTACTTAAAATAAATATTGCAGTTACTTAAAATGTATATTAACTTTAAAAACATTCTACTGAAAAACAAAAAAAACACCAGCAATGTGCTGGTGGTTTTTATTTTTGGTAGCGGGGGTGGGACTTGAACCACACGACCTTCGGGTTATGAGCCCGACGAGCT
>CAYJCT010000109.1:0-3660 GCA_964368745.1 uncultured Christensenella sp.
GGATACAAAACGAACGAAAGCCTATAAAAAGTTAAATAACTTAATCATAAAATATTAATAATATTTATATTTTACAAAAAAAACAGATAGCCAGTATGTTTGAAACTAATATAGAAAAAAGAACTCTAAAAAGTAAATAGAGTTCTTTTGGGTTTATTCCGCTAGTTTCAAAATGACTAGTCCTTATGATGTTTTTTTATTTTCAAATTAAATATAATTTATTAACGATGTATGCTTTAATTAATTAGCGTTATAAATTTTTAAAAATGCAAGATACAGTTTTTTGCACTTTTTTTCACTCATTGCTGGCACGCCCTCATAGCGATAGGGAAGACCAAGTTTTTTATAGTTTTCCACCGCCATGGTGTGATAGGGCAAAAATTCCACTTTTTTTATGTTCTTTATGTTTTTTAAGTAGTTTGCCAGTTGATAGATATATATCACATTGTCGGTTATCTTTGGAATGATAACTTGGCGCACCCAAACAGGACGCCGCGATTTGTTTAGCAGTTCGATAAACTTTTCTGAGTGTTTTATGTCCACCAGCGTTATTTCTTTGTAGCCCTCGCCGGTGGTGTGTTTTATGTCCAGCATCACAAGGTCGGTTAGTGATAGCAGTTCTGCAATTTGTTTGTCGTTAGCACTGCTTACTCCTGCAGTGTCAAGGCAGGTGTGGATGCGGTGTTGTTGACACTTTTTAAATAGTTCTATCAAAAACGCAATTTGTAGCAGTGGTTCCCCTCCTGACACGGTAACTCCGCCAGTTTTACCGTAGTAGGCTTTGTAGTTAAGCAGATTTTCAATGATTTCGTCGGTGGTGTATTGTTTTCCGCCCCTATTAGACAACATTGACGGGTTGTGGCAATATGCGCATCGAAGGGAGCAACCTTGCAAAAAAATCACCGTTCTGATTCCCGGACCATCCAGCGTGCCAAAGGTTTCTATTTTTGCAATTCTTCCAATTTCCATTTTGTTTCCTTTAAATTTTATCGTGGAATGTTCTGGAGATCACTTCAATTTGCTGACTTTTGTTAAGTCTATTAAACAGCACCGCGTAACCCGAAACTCTTATGGTAAGAAGTGGATATTTATCGGGATTTTCCATTGCGTCGAGCAGCGTTTCGCGGTTTAGCACATTCACATTTAAGTGGTGCGCGCCTTTAATGAAGTAGCCGTCCAAGATTGACACCAAGTTGGAAACCTGCATTGAGAGCGTTTTTCCAATGGTGCTAGGTAGCAGCGTCAAAGTGTTTGAAACGCCGTCCTGACAGTTGCAAACATATTTGATTTTTGCAACCGAATTTAAAGATGCTAGCACTCCGTTTTCGTCTCGTCCGTGCATAGGGTTGGCGCCCGGTGCAAAAGGCACGCCAATTTTTCTGCCGTCAGGCGTGGAGCCTGTTTTTTTGCCATACACAACATTTGATGTGATGGTAAGAATAGACAGTGTGTGGGTGGAGTCGCGATAGGTTTTGTGTTTTGCAAGTTCGCTATACAGTAGTTTTGTAACATCTGATGCAATTTTGTCCACCTTGTCGATGTCGTTTCCAAATTTAGGAAAATCGCCTATCACTTCAAAGTCTATTGTTATGCCAGCGTCATTTCTAATGGGTGTCACAGTTGCATATTTTATGGCAGAAAGCGAGTCGGCAACCACCGAAAGCCCAGCGGCACCAAATGCCATCATTCTTTCAATGTGAGTGTCATGAAGCGCCAATTGTGCGCTTTCATAAGCGTATTTGTCGTGCATATAGTGAATCACATTCATGGTGTTGACATATTCTTTGGCAAGTTCTCTAACGGTTATTTTAAAGTTTTCCATGACATCTTTATAGTTTAGTTTGCCCTCTGCTGTGTTTGGAATGTTGTTTAGCACTTTGTCTTGAGAAATCTCGTCGTAGCCGCCGTTAAGAGAATAAAGCAGCGCTTTTGCAAGATTGCATCTTGCGCCAAAAAACTGTGTTTGTTTGCCCAGCGTCATTGCTGACACACAGCATGAAATTGCATAGTCGTCGCCATAAACATCTCTCATCACATCGTCGTTTTCATATTGCACAGAGTCGGTTTGAATGCTTAGTTTTGCGCAATAATTTTTGAAGTTTTGAGGAAGTTTTTCGCTCCAAAGCACGGTGATATTAGGCTCGGGAGCAGGTCCTAAGTTGGTTAGTGTATGCATAAAGCGATAGGTGGTTTTGGTAACCAAACTCTTTTTTCCCTCAGTCATGCCGCCCAGCGATTCGGTTACCCATGTTGGGTCGCCGGCAAAAAGTTCGTCGTATTCAGGGGTGCGCAGATGACGCACCAGACGCAGTTTTATTACCAGTTGGTCGATTAACTCCTGCGCTTCTTCTTCTGTGATGACACCATTTGTTAAGTCGCGTTCAATATAGATGTCCAAAAAAGTTGCGTTGCGACCAAAACTCATGGCAGCGCCGTTGTTTTGACGAATGGCAGCCAAATATGCAAAGTAAAGGAACTGAGTTGCCTCGCGTGCGTTGGTTGCAGGATGCGAAATGTCGACGCCATAAGACTCCGCCATTTTTTTTATGCTTTCCAGCGCGCGGATTTGTTCCGAAACCTCTTCGCGAAGTCGGATGATTTCCTCGGTTATTTCTCCGTCAAGAGTTTTTAAATCTTTAAGTTTTTCCGACACTAGTCGGTTGATACCGTATAATGCCACTCGCCTATAGTCGCCAATAATTCTGCCTCTGCCGTATGCGTCGGGAAGTCCTGTTAGTATGCCTGATTTTCTAAGTTTACGCATGGTAGAAGTGTAGGCATCAAACACGCCTTGGTTATGCGACTTTCTAAATTCGCTAAAAGTTGTGGATAGGTGTTCGGGCATTTTGTAGTTGTAGGCAGCAAGTGAACTTTCCACCATTCTAAATCCGCCATAAGGATTCATAATTCTTTTTAACGGTTTATCGGTTTGCAGCCCCACTATGATTTCGTTTTCTTTGTCGATGTAACCTGCTGGAAAATTGTCAATGCCTGAAAAGCGTGTTGTGTCGATGTCTAATACACCAAACTGCAATTCTTTTTTAAGCAGTTCATTTACCTTTTCCATAATTTTTTTTGTTTTTTTGGATGAGCCAACCAAAAATGTGTCTTTGCCAGTATATTCTGTGTAGTTTTTTTGGATGAAATCTCTAACATTTATTTCTGTTTGCCAGTTTCCTTTTGTAAATTCTTTCATTGTATTTCTCCTTTGTATGTTTTAAATCAAGTTCTTTTTTTCCAATAGTCCAAATTTTGAGGGATTGTTTGAAGTTTAATAAACTTGAGTTTTTTGTTTTAAGCGTGCTTATTTTTTAATTTTATTTTGTTTAAAGGCGTTGATGTAATATTTTTTTAATTACATTTCACCTTTATTATTACTATCTAATTTTAATATATAATATTAACCATGCCCGCAGCAAACAAATTATATATAAAATTTTCTGTTTTGTAAAGGGTAATCTTAAGTTAGTTTTTAAAAAGGTGAATAATAACCTTTCGATGCGTGATTTTATTTCGATGCGTAGGATGTTTGTGCGTAATGATTAAAGAATATAACTTAAAAGTTCTTTCACTTATAGAACAGTGCTAATTAATAAAAAAGTGTAAACTAATATAAAAATTCAAATTAATATGACATGCATAACACAAAAAATTTTATAA
>CAYJCT010000110.1:0-3623 GCA_964368745.1 uncultured Christensenella sp.
CATTTAAAGAAGAAATGATTAGTGACTTCTATGGATTTTTAATGTCATAAGTTTTACTATTTTTTTAGTTTAATAGTGTTGTAAATTGTTTTTATTAAGCCATATTTTACAACTTTGAATAGTACAGGAAATTTTGGGGAAAACTGGTGAAAAAATTACTTTTGTCACTCTACTTATTTAGTGGTTGAAGGCTGGATTAAAATTATGTTACTTTATTTTTTGCGATAATTTTTCAACTTTGTTAAAACTATTGAAAAAAGAAAAATGTTGTGCTATAATTTCGTATACCGTGCTAGGTGGGGAGTTAGTTGTGCCCTGTAACCTGAAACCAACTATAGCAGGACTGATGGTTAATCTAGGTGCGAAGGTTTAATAATTTTGCAGTGTTTATTTCAATGTTGATTTTAAGGTCTTATGCAACAAGTCGCCGTGAATCATGTCAGGTTCGGAAGAAAGCAGCATTAAGTGGAATGATTTGTGTGCCATAGGGGTGCTTTAGATGAGTTGGGTGAGCATTTGTATATTATTGTAACGGCATCAAAATTAACTGCACGGTATTTTTTTTAAACACAACTAGGAGTTTTGTTTTCAGAATAGGGGATGAGAAATTCGATTATTCCCGAACTGTAGGGCGCTATGTCGTATTGCTGATAGTAAATCACAATGCCCTCTTCTGTTAAATAAAAACTGCAGATATTAAAATATTTCACGATTAGTTTTTCGTAATTCTCAAAGAACATCCCCGGTTGTTCTTTTTCTTTTGTTTGTGCCTGCATGATTATTTCGTCCAGTATTTGTCTTATGTAGTTTCCGCCGCAAAAATAGTGGCCTAGTGGCAATGTTTTTCCGTTTGTTAAACTAAAGGTGCTGGAACGGCGCGTGGTTGTTCCGTGGGCGCCTCCTGTGTAGAGATATTCGTCGCTATAAAAACTGAGAGTGCAATTTTGGTTGTATGTGACATTATATTTTTTTATGGCGTCATACGCGTGGAAGGGGTAATCGTTTGCAATGGATTGGTTATAGTTTTCTATTGCAAGTGCAAAAATGTCGTATGTAACATAATCTTTAAACACGCTACTTTGCGTTTTTATGGCGTCGTTTATGGTTCTGTCAGCATAAAAATTAGGGGAGAACACTTGAAAATCCTCAACAGTTAATTGCATTAGAGAAGTGCTGTCATAAACAAATTCACGCTTGAATGTTTGGTTGTGGATGGTTGTGGAAAAATTTTTTGTCATATTTTTATAACTCCATTTTTTCTATGTATATATGAAAAATCATTCACTTATGTTAAGACATGAGAAATAAAATTGATTTTACAACTGTCTTTAATAGTTTGTAAAAATGATGCAAAGTATGTTATATTTTATTTAGAGTTGATAGATTTTTTCGGGGGATTGCCCGAATGAATGTTTTCTAAAATACACAAATTAAAGCATGTGAGATTATGATTATGACTAACTCATCGAGCAGACAAAAGAATTTTAAGTATAAAACTATGTTGCGTCTTTTTGGTGTGATCTTTTTGTTGCTTGCGTTCGCGATTTGTGGGGTTTTTTTTAACAGATTTTATGTGAGCGAAACAAACAGTGATTTTTCGCTTTTAGTAGATATTGATAACACAAACAGTTATGGCAAAAGCGTTGGAAATAATGGTGGTGGCAAAAACTTTGCTGGTATTTCTGATGCGGCTAACGCTACGGAAAATCGCGCAGGATTTAAAGATGTTTATGAAGAAAATGCGATTAGAACAAGTGAAGTAGTTTCAAGTGATGAAAATTTCCATCAAACTGCTGATGAAAATAAAGTTGTCAGTCATGCTATCAGGGGCGTGGGCGACATTGAGATTTTGTCGTGGCCAACAGCATCTTCTATTGTTTATGGCGATAACTTGGGCAAAAGCGTTTTGACTGGTGGAGAGGCGACCGTGGGTGGTGAAGAGGACGCTGGAGGCAGGTTTGTTTGGATAGAAGAAGCGGAGTTGATGGCGGCAGGGTCGCATTCGCGTGAGGTTAGGTTTGTGACCAGTTCGGGAGAGTTATCGGCACAGTACGAAACCTTGCTTGTTGAGGTTGCAAAAAAAACAGTTAATGTGAGTGTGAGTGAGCAGCAGTTTGTCTATAACGGATTGCAACAATTTCCCACATTGTCTATAACAAATTTGGTGGGAAGCGATGAGTGTGAATTTGTTCTCGACATACCTTTTGTTAAAGATGCGGGGAAGTATTCAATTTCAATATTGTCGCTTTCTAATGCCAACTATACGCTTCCTATTGCAAATCAGTTTGATTACGAAATTAGTCCTAAACAACTTTTTGTGGAGTGGGTGGGTCCTCTTTTTTTCACATTTGATGGATTAATGCACGCTCCTACTGTTAGAGTTACTGGAGGGTTGATTGGTTCCGACAAATGCGACATTGGTGTTAGTGGAGCAAAAGCAAATGTGGGTGCTCATAGTGCCAGCATGGAAACGGTTTCTAATCCCAACTATTCCGTGCCAAAGGGAGGGGCTGCGTCTATTTCTTTTTCCATCACTCCAAAAAATGTGTGGGTGGATTGGGGGTCGATAACATTGCCATACAACGGAGTGTTGCAAGCGCCTTATGCTAAAATAAGAGATGCTGATTTGATTGGCGAAGACAAATCGGTTATCGCAATCACCGGCAAAAGCAAAGATGTTGGAGTGGGGTATTTGGCAACCGCAAGCAGCATTAACGGCAACTATAATATTGTGAATAATTCCATAGAATATTCCATTATAAAAGCAAAAATCAAAGTTAAAGCCAATAATATTGATTCTTATTATTTAACCCGTGTAAAAACGCTAACATATTCTGTTATAGGTAGGGTTTATTCTAACGACAATTTAAATGTGGTTTTGTCCACCGATGTGGTGCGCGACAGCGAGATTGGCGCCTACAAAATAAATATTTATGCCGAAAACGACAATTATGACATCGAATTTTTGCAGGGTACTTATTCTGTTGAGGAATATAACATGAGAAGAGCCATTCTTATTACGGTGCTAATTATGGTCACATTATTCATGGGCGAAGTGTCGTATATGATTGTGCGGTTTGTGCAGGAAAGAAACAAATATAAACGCACTCGCAAGTTAATGAAAAAACTGCCAAAAGAATTTACGAACAAAAAAAATAAAAAATAGCATAAAAATTAATTGCTAAAATTTTAATTGCAGTATAAATTTGAACAAGAACACGAATGTTTCCATTAAAAACAAAAGTGGGAAAATAAGCATCTTTTTGATATTAAAGCAAAGTGAAAATTACTTATTTATGTAGTGGACACAAATAAAAAAATATAAAAAGCGGCTTATTATTTATTAAAAAATATTGTAAAGACCTGCAAATGTTCTTTAAAAAAAATAGTAAAAACGGCAAAATATTAAAACAAATTATTAAACAAATTGTTAAAATAAATTTAGTTTTAAAAATTTGCGACATGATGTGTTTTAATTTTATTAGATTAGGTATATGTATTGATTTATTATAAGATAGAATTTTTATGAAATATTTAATTTATCACATAGTTTAAAATCTAGTAATGAAGTATTTTACTATCACATGTTATAAAACTTGGTAATAAAGTATTTTATATATCAC
>CAYJCT010000111.1:0-3612 GCA_964368745.1 uncultured Christensenella sp.
ATTTTATTGCGTTTTGATAACTTCTATCAACCACCTCTTCCACAAGCATGCCTTTTAGCGCAGCAAATTTTTGCGCCACCATTTTCACATATTTTGGTTCATTTGTTTTTTGTCCGCGAAGTGGCTCGGGTGTCAAATATGGCGAATCGGTTTCCAGCAAAAATTTATCCAATGGCACATTTTTCACAACATCCCCAACAACTCCTGCGTTTTTAAAAGTTATCACACCAGTGAAGGACACCATTAGCCCTAGGTCAATAATCCTTTTCATAAAATCCACATCCTCACTAAAGCAGTGCACCACACCGCCAAAGGTAAGCAGATTTTTGTTTTCCAACAAAAGTTTATATAAATCCTCTTTTGCATCACGCAAATGAATCACAATGGGCAAAGAAAGTTCGTGCGCAATTTTTAGTTGAGCCACAAACACTTCTACCTGTCTTTTTTTTATTTCTTCGAAATCGTCATTATTGCTAACATAATGATAATCCAGACCAATTTCGCCAATAGCAATCACTTTCTTGTGTCGACCAAACTCAAGCAACTTTTTTTCTATGTCAGATGTGTAACAAAGTGCGTCGTGCGGATGGATGCCAATAATAGCATAAATTTTTTCATATTTTTCCGATAACTCCACGCTTTTATATATAGAAGGCAAATCATACGCACAAGTAAAAATATATTTCAATTCGCTACTGCTATCCATAACATCCTCAAGTTGCGAAAGCAATCTCTCGTCGTTTAGATGCGCATGCGAATCTATTAACTTTAGCATACATCACTTCCCTCTTTAATATCTCTGTCCACAGTTACCATGCTCAAAAATTCGCCGTCTTCTGCGCAAAGGAGCATTCCCTCGCTCACAATTCCTCTAATTTTTGCAGGCTTTAAGTTTGCAACAACTATCACTAATTTTCCCACCATTTCAGCAGGCGAATAAGACGGAGCAATTCCACTTACAATTGTTCGTTTTTTTTCTTTTGTTTCCACAATGCTTTTTAATAATTTAGTGGAACCTTCCACCTCTTCACACGAAATAACTTTCCCCACTTCTAATTTTATTTTTGCAAAATCATCAATGGAAATGTATTCCTGAATATCCTGCTCTTTGTTATTAACTGGAGCAACTGACAAATTTTCACTTACCTTATTTTTAAGTGCATTCTCTAAAACTATACTATCATTAGATTTTCTTTCACTTGTTTTTTTAACCTTTTCGTTTAACAATAACTCAACATTTTTTTCTTGATTTGCTTCATCACCGCTCAAAAATTGTAGTTCTTTTTGAATGTCTAAACGAGAATAAATCAAATCTCCTTTTTCCACCGAAGCACCAAAATTTTGCACACTAAAACTTTGCACACTATCAAAAGTTGTTTGCTCTTCTCTTAGATTTAATTGCGAAAAAATCTTTGACGGAATGTCCACCAAAAATCCATTTAGCAGTACACTTGCAATTCTGATGCCCTCAAAAAGCACATACATAACGGTGTTCAAACGCGTTTTGTCGTTGTTTTTATTTAGTATCCACGGAGTGGTGGAATCTATATATTTGTTTAAAAATCTAACTGCTGCAATGATTTCTTTTAACGCCGCGTCACTTTTTTGTTCGTTCATAAATGCCACGCATTTGTCACTAAGGTTGGAGAAAATGTCAACAACTTGTTTATCTATGTCTAAAAGTTCATTTGGAGCATTTACAACTTTATCGTTATACTGTGTAATCATAGACACTGTTCTGTTCACAAGATTGCCCAGATCATTACAAAGGTCGCTGTTAATTGTTGTCAAAAATGTTTCAGGAGTGTAGGGCATGTCGGAATAAAGAGGTCCCTCCTTTAACAGATAATATCTCACCGCATCTCTGCCATATCGGTTGATTAAAAGCACAGGGTCAAAACTGTTGCTTTTGCTCTTAGAAATCCTATCGCCCTTTTGTGTTAAAAAACCAGTGGAGTGAATTTGCTTTGGTGGTTCCACTCCAATTGCGTACAAAATTATTGGCCAAACCACTGCGTGAAAACGCGTGATATCTCGCCCAATCAAATGCACATCTGCCGGCCAATATTTTTTAAACATGCTCTCATCCGCACTTGAATATCCCAGCAAACTTATATAATTTATCAGCGCATCAATCCAAACATAAAGCACATGTTTTTCGTCAAACGGAGTTTTGATTCCCCAATCAAAATTAGTTCTGGTTATGCAAAGGTCCTGCAATCCCGGTTTTATAAAACTGTTAAAAATTTCATTTTTACGAGACTGTGGCACCAGAAAGTTTTCGTTATTATTAAACAATTCTTCAATAAATTTTTGATATTTACTAAGACGGAAAAAATAACATTCCTCGTGCGACAATTCCACCTCGCGCTTACAGTCAGGACATTTACCGTCCACAAGTTGGCTTTCACTGAAATATGTTTCACATGGAACACAATACAATCCCTCATATTTTCCCAAATAAATATCGCCCTGATCGTATAATTTTTGCACAATCTTTTTAACTGTGCTTTCGTGTTTTTCATCAGTTGTGCGAATAAAAACCGAGTACTCAATACCCAGCATTTCCCAAAGTTCTTTGAACTCTGCCACTGTTTTGTCCACAAATTCTTTAGGCGACAAGCCCTCTTTTTCAGCCGAGCGCATCACTTTCATACCATGTTCGTCACTGCCGGTGGAAAATATTGCGTCATAACCCTCCAGCCTTTTAAAGCGCGCACAAGTGTCTGCAAGCACATTGCAAAAGCAATGTCCCAAGGTTAGTTTGCCACTTGCATAATATATGGGACTTGTTACATAGTATTTTTCATTTTTCATAAATCTTTGCACTCCTAAAAAATATTACTTCAAATTATAACACTCCTTCGATTTTATGTAAAGTGTTTCATAAATTATGAACATTATTAATAATATTATGATAAGTCATAAGGAGTGTTTTTTCAAAAAATTATTTTTTATAAGGGTAAAAAAATGAATATAATTTGGTCTGTTTTATTTATCGCATCTTTAATAATTCTAATTTTTCGCGACGCTGCAACTGCGTTTTCTGTTATGCTTTCAGGCAGTGAAAAAGCCCTTGCTCTTACCATCAAATTACTTGCAATTTATGCAGTGTGGTTGGGGCTGTTAAAAATTGTGGAAGACACAAAACTCGACCAAAAAATTCAAAGATTACTATCGCCTGCCCTTTCTTTTCTTTTTGGAAAAGTGGACAAGGACACCCAAAACTTTCTGTCGCTTAACCTGACCAGTAATCTTCTGGGCATGGGCAACGCCAGCACACCAAGCGGAATTGAGGCGATGAAAAGAATGGACAGCGGGCGTGGGCGCGCCACCAAAGGCATGATAATGTTGCTAATTTTAAACACCACAAACCTGCAAATTTTGCCCACCACCATAATAAGTTTGCGCTTCTTGCACAGCAGTCAGCACTCCACTTCCATAATTTTGCCCACCATACTAACCTCGCTTGTCTGCGTCACAGTTGCAATTTTATTAACAAAAATTTGTGGCGCAATTTTTGGAAAAGAAAAATCTAGCGAAAAGATGCAGAGTAAAAACACATTTGACAAAGCCATGCAACAAGAAGATAAAAAAACCAAAACCATGCAT
>CAYJCT010000112.1:0-3579 GCA_964368745.1 uncultured Christensenella sp.
GTTTACATTTGTTTCTGCGCTTACAAAGTTTAAAAATCTACCCACATTTTCAGTTAGGTTATGCGCATTCTTATTTTTGAAATTTGTTTGGCTTAAAATATTAAGTGAAAAACACAATGTTTTTATGTCTTTGTGTGCAATTATTTAATCATCTCTCTAAGCGCTTTAAAGGCGCGCGCTCGGTGCGACACCAAGTTTTTTTCTTCCATTGTGGCGTTGCCAAAACTTTTCTTAAGTTCCGTGCAGTAAAAAATGCTGTCGTAGGCAAAACCGCCTTCGCCTTCAGTCTTGTGCAAAATTTCGCCGTCCACTTTGCCTATGGCAGCAAAAATTTTGTCTTCCGCCAAATACGCAATTGCACAACATTCAAAGCGCGCACTGCGATTTTTTTTGTTTGCCATTTCTTGCAGCAACTTTGTTCTGTTGGTTTCGTTTGTGCCCTCTGCAGAAAATCTTGCGCTAAAAACTCCCGGCGCTCCGTTCAGCTCGTCCACGCACAGTCCGCTGTCATCCGAAACAACTGGAATGTCCAGTCCTTTATCTCGTAAAAAATTGTAAAGTGTAACTGCTTTTATCATGGAGTTTTCATAAAATGTGGAACCCGTCTCTTCAATTTCGCTGTTAAAGCCAATGTCTTTAAGAGACAAAATTTCCCAGTTGGAAAAAATTTGTTTCACTTCCTTTAGTTTGTTTGCGTTGTTGGTTGCAAAAACAAGTTTCATGCCTATCTCCTTGATTTTTATCACAATAAAAATATCGTTGATATATAATAACACATTTTTCAAATTTTTATAAAATAAATTGTGACTGCTGGGGGATTTAGTTTTTTTAAAGCAAATTTTTTATCCTTTTAAAACAGAAATTAAATTTCGACAAAATAAAAGCAACCGTGCATAAAAACTACAAAAAATATCAATAATAAACAAAAGGAGATTTTTGATATGAAAAAAAACTATATATTGTCTTTAATAGTTTTGGTGGCAGTGGTTATCAGTATGTATTTTAGCGGCACTGTTTTTGCATATCCCCTAAACGAAAAAGTGTATCGAGTGAGCGCTGAAATTTGCGCAGATGAGCGTGTGGCAAGCATAAGCGAAAATGTGCTAATAGAAAATGAAAATGGTGTAATCTCATGCACAGACTTGCATCAACAAAGTGGAAAAGAATGCAATCGCGACTTGTCATTGGCTGGGGCATTTGCTCCCACCACCTACAAAGTTGTGGCGGGAGACACTCTTTGGAAAATTGCGGTGAAGTACGAAATTGGACTTAGTGAACTTGCAGCAGCCAATCCTCAAATAAAAAATTTGGCACTGATTTATGTGGGGCAACAAATCTATATTCCCGAAGCCGCGCCTCTTCAAAGTATGGAGCAGGAAGTGCTAACTCTTGTGAATCGTCAGCGCGCAAACAACGGGCTGCAAATGCTTTCCTATAACTGGCAGGCGGCGCGTGTGGCTCGCATAAAATCACAAGATATGATTAACAACAGATACTTTTCGCACCAGTCGCCAGTGTATGGCTCGCCCTTTAAAATGTTAGAAGATTTCGGTTTGAGGTTTTCCGCAGCCGCAGAAAACATTGCAAAAGGTCAGCGCAGTGCAACAGAAGTTATGAACTCGTGGATGAATTCGCCCGGCCACAGAGCCAACATTCTTAGTCGCAGTGTGACACAAATAGGCGTGGGTATTGCAAAGGATGCGAATGGGACTATGGTTTTTACTCAGATATTTCTAAAACCTTATTAAACAAAGCGGGAAAGGGCGCATCTTGCGGTCTTTCTACAAGATTCAGGCTCGGTCACTTATGCAAAATAAGCTCCCTTCGCCTTCACTTTTGAAACTCCACAACCTGCAACCCTTTCCCACTTTGTTTAGTGTGGGTGAAGTAAATTTTGGAGGAAGAAATTTGGGCGCATCTTGCGGTCTTTCTACAAGATTCAGGCTCGGTCACTTGTGCAAAATATGTTTTTTTCGCGTCTCAACCTCAAGTCACTGCCTTTTATATACGCTCCTGTCGGCCTCGCACTCAAAAGTCCTTTAGCCTGCAACCCTTTCCCGCTTTGTTTAGTGTGGGTGAAAAAGTTAGTTGGTAGTGACAAAAAAATATGTGTAGAGAAAGGGCGAAATTGTGCGGTCAAATTAAACAAGTGGGTAAAATTAGTTGAATTTATGTAAATGAAAGAGTGGCGAATTTGATTGTTCGCCACTTTTTATATGTTTTTTGTTTTTATTTTTAGAAGTATACTATATAATGATAGAAATTTAAGAGTTTAATATAATGATGTTTTTTGATTGTTATTTAAAAAATTAAAATTAGTTTTGTTTGGTCTTAAAATTTAGTTGAGTGATAGTGACTTTTTAACATATTATAAATTTTAATTATTATGGATTGTCAAATGAATTTGCTATTAAAAGCAAGTTGTTTTAAAAATAAAATTCAAATCAATAGGAGAAAATAAATTGAAAGTTGTAATCATTGGATGTGGAAATGTGGGTATGAGTTATGCTTATGCGCTTGTGAATCAGCCCAGCAAAGTGGACGAGTTGGTGCTATTAGATATTAATGAAGAAAAGGCAAAAGGTGAGGCTCTTGACCTCAATCACGCGTTGCCGTTTGCGCCCACAAAAATTAAGATAAAAGCAGGAAATTATTCCGATTGTTCAAATGCGCACATCGTTTGTATTTCAGCCGGCAGAAATCAGGAAGTGGGTGAGTCGCGTCAGGATTTGGTGGAGAAAAACAAAGTTGTGTTTAAGCAAATTTTGTCGCAAGTGGTGGCAAGTGGTTTTTCGGGAATATATTTAATTGCCACAAATCCTGTGGACATTATGGCGTATGTGACCTATAAGTTTACGGGTGACCACACCAAAGTTGTGGGCACGGGCACCACGCTAGACACCGCGCGCTTGAAATATTTGATAAGTGAAAAAATCAACATAAACCCAAGAAATGTGCACGCGTATGTGCTGGGCGAACACGGCGACACCGAGATGATTGCGTGGTCGAAAGCAACCATAGGAGTTCGCGACATCAAGGATTATATAAGCGAGAACATTATGACTGGCTTGCTTGAAGAAGTGAGAAATTCGGCTTATGAAATCATAAAAATGAAGGGCAACACCTGCTATGGAATTGGTATGTGTTTAATGACAATTACCAACAGCATTTTAAACAACGACGGCAGCATTCTCACCGTTAGCACCTATCTGCCAGAACACGACATCTTCATTGCGCAACCCTCCATTCTGCAAAGAAAAGGCGTGCGACAAACCATTGAAGTGGACTTTGATGAAAAAGAAAAACAAGAGTATCAAGCATCCATAGATTTTATTAAAAGTATGGTAAAAAAACTGAATTGCAAAAAATAAAATTGCTTCACAGTATTTGATTAATAGTATTGATTGCTAGTATTGATAAATACTTAATATAAGTTGTTTATTTAATTACTGGGTTTTTTGTATTATTGTTTCGCACAATAGAAAATCTAAACAGAGTATAAAAAAAGTGGTTACAGCGCAATTAAAAAATAGATTAATTGTGGCTCAACCACTTTTTTATAAATAAATTATATTATAG
>CAYJCT010000113.1:0-3552 GCA_964368745.1 uncultured Christensenella sp.
ATTTAAAATAATCAACCTTGCGATAAAAGTCAAAACTTAAAAATTTAACTTGCAAATTCTCATTTTACAATATTTTCATCTCGCAATGTCTCGCATTCAAACAATTATTTACAAAAAAAAATTAAAATCTAAAAAATTAATATTATGATAAAAAAACAACTCAATAACTAATCTCACAACTTTCCCATTAACAATAAGCAAATGCGCAAAACCTTATATTTAAAATAATTTATCAAATTGTTGTAATTTATATAATGAAAACGATTTTTATTTAATTTTTAACAATTATAAGATATATCAAATCTATTTTTAGGTTTGGTATTTTTTTTGATTGCTTGTTTTCAAAAATTGTCCTAAATTATGATTATGTTACTCGGAAAGTGAGAGAGGGAGGAACTTATGGCAAAGCGAATTGTTATAACTAGCGGAAAGGGCGGAGTGGGCAAAACCACAGTGTGCGCGCATCTTGGATATATGCTGGCTAGCCAAAAATTCAGAGTGCTACTACTCGATGTGGATTTAGGACTTAACAATTTAGATGTTGTGATGGGCGTGGAAAACAAAATTGTTTACGACATCTTTGATGTGCTAGAGGGAAAATGCAGGCCAAAACAAGCACTGGTGCAAGATTTTTTGTATGACAACCTATATGTGCTGCCCAGTAGCCACACATATAGCAGTGTGGTTGTAGACATTAAGGACATAAAAACCATACTGCAGGAACTCGACAGTTATTTTGACTACATACTCATCGACTCTCCCGCAGGCATCGAGATGGGTTTTCATCGCGCGGTGAGCCTTGCAAACGACGCAATTGTTGTGACCACACCGCACATCTCCGCCATACGCGACGCCGACAAGGTGGTGGGCATATTGCAAAGTTTTGGTATCTTTTCTATAAATTTAATCGTTAATCGTGCGCGTGGTGATTTAATTTTAAACGGCGATATGATTTCTATTGAAACCATTTCCGACTATTTAACCTGTGAAGTGCTAGGCGTGATTCCCGAAGACGACGAAATAACCTGCCAACTACTCACCGGTGGCAGTGTTGCAAAAAACACGATTGCCTATCGCTCCATTGAACTGATTGCAAAAAAACTTCATTTTGGCAAAGGCGATGTCTATGACTGCACAAAAAAATATCGCGGAATGTTTGGCGGCTTAAAAAGAGGATTGAAACGAATTGTTTAGTAGTTATAAAAGAGGACTAAGGCGCATTGTGTAGATGACTGCAAAAAAATATAAATCTTAAAAACATTAAAAAGCAATCTTCAAAAAATCTCATTATTCAAAAAATCTCATTATTTAAATAAAGCATTAATTTTTAAATAAATAAAAAATTAATTTTTTAAAACTTTATAAAAAAATTTAACCTTTAAAAGAAAGTTTACTCTCAAAAGAATTTATCTTTAAAAAAAGAAAGAATTACTCTGCAAATAACAAAAAAATTATTTTTCAAACACAATAATTATTTTTCACACAAATAAAAAAATCAATCTTCAAATAAAAAATATCATACTTCGCTTATTGACAGGAGGAAAAATGGAACTTCAAACATTTTGCGAGCGCAGGCTAAATAGTGTGCTTATTAAAGACAAACAGGAAAATCCCAACAAAATACTTGCCGTTCTTAGAAGCGAGTTGCTATATTTATTAAAAAACTACATGGAAATTTCGCCCGATAATTTGGATGTGCACATAACACTTAACGAAAAAGGTTGTTATCGCATTGAAATTGAGGCGCTGGTGAAACGGTTAAAGATGGCAAATTACATAATTGAATAGGGAAAATTAACATATTTTTTCCATTGATGGCATATAAATTTCTATAATAATTGATAGGAGTTTATTATGTATAACAATGCTGAAATATTAAATTTGTACAAGCACACCATAAACTATAAAAAACAACAGCACAAGTCAAAAAAACTTAGTGCGTTTATGTTTGTGTTTGTAATTATGATGCCCATTGTCACATTTGGCGCTATGAAACTATATAACCAAGATTTCGACCAAGATTATTTATCCACTGTATATAGTTATTACAACCCTTTCTATTCGCCCTATTATGAAATGGGAGATGTGGCGTTCACTAGCAATGGCTATGTGTTTTTAGTTACAAAAGATTTGGAGTTTGGCTATCCCGTAACCTTTAGCAAAGCAGAAGTTGAAAACGGACAAGTTAATCTTGAAGTGTCCGACAACATTCTAATAAAAGCGCCTGAAGACGGAGTGGTTAGCAAAATCGGTAAAACGCAAAATAATGTCAACTACATAAAAATTAATCACGGCGGAAATGTTGAAACAATAATCGAAAACTTTGAAGTTATGGGGCTAAAAGAGGGCGCTGTGGTTAAAAAAGGCAAAGAGATTGCCACTGCAAAACTGGGCGACACGGTTGTGTTTAAGGTTGTTGCAGACGGCGTGATAGTGACTGACTACGAACTTAAAGACAATGTAATAGAGTGGACAAATTAAAAATAACGCTACATCCCATATTTTTAATAGTACTTTTTGCACTCATCTATTTTGGAGGGCTAGGGCATGTTATTGCATACCTAGTGGCGCTTTCTCTGCATGAATACAGCCACATATTTGTGGCAAAAAAACTAGGCTATGCCATGACAAATCTAAATGTTTTGCCATATGGAGCGTCACTTAGCACATCCGCAAAAACATTTTCGCCCAGCCACGAGATTGCCATTTGCCTTGCGGGACCTGGTATCAACCTGATTTCGATGTGCGTGGTGGTTTGCGTGTGGTGGATGTTTCCCTCCATATTCGCCTCCACAGCGTCCTTCGTGCAAGCGTCTGCAAGTTTGGCACTGCTAAATATGTTGCCTATCTATCCGTTAGATATGGGCAGGGTGGTGGCAGTGCTGGTGGACAACCACAAAAACAAAAAGTTTATTTTAAAAGTGCTAAAACTCAACAGTTATATTTTTACTCTTATTTGCTTGATGCTGTTTATTTGGTCGCTATTTACTGTTATTAATCCACTTTTTTTAATACTGGCCATATTTATGTTCATTTCCTCTTTTGACTACAACAAGCAGATTTATTATAATTTAGCATACGCATTCAAAAGTGAGGGCAACTACAACAAAATTTATGCTACAAAAACCTTTGTTGTGCCAAAAAACATTGCCGTGCAAAAGTTGCTAAAACTAATTTCAGCCGATAAATTTTGCTATTTTGTTTTTGTGGATGAGTGCGGAGAGCACTTAAAAACGCTAAGCGAAAAAGAATTGATAGATGGTTTTTATGGAAACGAGGAAAAATAGGTTTATAAAAATAAAGATATTAAAAGTGAAAAAAGCAAAATGTATGTTTTATTAATTAATCATATAACTAGCAAAGGTGAAAAAATATAAAACATATTTTAAGTAATCTAAAATAAAACCAACAAAAGTTGATAAAAAATCAAATTTGTTTTATGTAAAACAAAAAAAATACCAAATTAAATTTGAAAAAAATAAAACATTTTTGATGTAAATAAATATAAAACTAAATATTTGATAAATGGCAGCAATCAAGGCGAGTTTACAG
>CAYJCT010000114.1:0-3514 GCA_964368745.1 uncultured Christensenella sp.
CAGCCTGTCACGCTGGAGGTCGAGGGTTCGAGTCCCTTCCAGGTCGCCAATTTAAATTCAAACACGCTGGTGTAGCTCAATCGGTAGAGCAACTGACTTGTAATCAGTAGGTTGAGGGTTCAATTCCTTTCACCAGCTCCAAAAAAATGTCAACAACGGCTAAATACAGTCCGTTTTAACATATATTTGTAAATTTTGACGCATTCAAAACTTGGCTTACTTTGCTATTTAAGTCAAAATCTACCTTGACAACTAAATCGGAAAAATCACATCAAAACTTGCAACTCTTATGCTTTTCTGAATCAATCAAA
This sequence comes from uncultured Christensenella sp., assembly GCA_964368745.1. Taxonomy (GTDB): domain Bacteria; phylum Bacillota; class Clostridia; order Christensenellales; family UBA1242; genus UBA11490. The sequence goes on from CAYJCT010000114.1 coordinate 312, forward strand.
AATATAAAATGTTATTTTTGATAAATCCAAAACCGCTAAATACGGTGAAAAAAATATTATAGAGTAGCTTAGCGCACAAAGAAAAAATGGTTTTGATGAGAGTTTTAACAAAACACGACTTTTCCGCCAATTCATATTTTGGGAGAGTTCCAGAGTGGCCAAATGGAACAGACTGTAAATCTGTCGTCTTCGACTTCGTTGGTTCGAATCCAGCCTCTCCCACCACCTCACCGCTTTAACCGGCGGTTTTTTAAACCTCACAATATTTGCTGCGCAAAAATAAAACACCTCAAAAACTTAACAAAAACATATTTTTATCTCACAATTAAAACTACCTAAACAACACAATTACAGTTAGTAATTTAATAACTTTTAATAACATATAATATAATTAACCCCAAAAATAATATTCAATAAAAAATCAATCAATTTCGGAGACACTATGATTTATCAAACAAATTCAGCCAAACAAAAAATAAACAACTTAAATGTAAACGACTTATATATTGTGTCGGACTTCGACAGAACAATAACTTCTTACGACAGCATTTCATCATGGGGAGCACTTTGCATCTACGACAAACTGCCCGAGAGTTTTTATCGTGAAGTGGAAGATAGTTACAATAAATATCGCCCCATCGAACTTGATTTAGATTTAAAATATGCAGAAAAATCCAAAGAAATGCAAGCATGGTCACAATCAAGTTTTCAAAACATAATCAATCACTCTTTCAAAAAAGAATGGTTGGAAGAAATTGCGGATCGTCACGATTTTATGGAGTTTAGAGATGGATTTGTGGACTTTCTTAAATTCACAAACCAGCACAACATCCCCGTAATTATAATTTCTGCCGGAATTGGCGACATAATCAAAATGTTTTTAGACAGAAATGGCTGCAGATTCAACAATGTATTTGTGGTTTCAAACTTTTTTGAGTATAAAAACGGTATCGTGAGCGGATTAGAGCGAGACATCATCCACACACTAAACAAAAGTCAAATAACTTTCACCCCTAAAATTCAAAATGTAATTCAAAACCGTGAACAAATTTTGCTTTTCGGCGATTTGATTGACGACATCTACATGATTAACGAAGATAAACACAAAAACGCCCTTAAAGTTGGCTTTTTAGATGGTCATCAATGTGATGACGCCGACACTTTGGAAGAATATAGAGATAATTTTGATATCGTTGCAACAAAAGAGAGTAACTTCACTCAAATAAAAGAATTGTTGTTTTCGCATTTAATCTAAAAATTAAAAGATTTTTCTACTAATATTTTTCAATATGATCTTTGACCTAAATGTTTTTAAAACAACATAGTGTTTGTCTAAAATTTTTATTAACATGGTGTTTAGTACTAAACCGAGTGATTGTTTTAAATACTTATGATATCTTGGCTTTTATTTTAAATGCTTCCGTACTAAACTTAGAATTATTTTAAACAAATGAAACTAAAATTTCTAAGCATCAACTTATAAAAAGTTAAACTTCACGCATTGTTAAATGAATTTATAAAATCAATGTAAAATGTTTCTAAAAATCAATTATTATTGTAATTGATTTTTTTATTGTAAAATCAATGTTTTTCTAGTATAATGTTAGCGTTAGCGAGGTAGCAATCATGGATAAAAAATATGATCTTATAATTGTTGGCATGGGACCGGGCGGAATATTTTGTGCCTACGAACTGATTCAAAAAAATCTACATAAAAACATTTTGTTAATCGAACAAGGAAAAAGCATTTCCAATAGATTTTGTCCACTTGAAAAACACAATAAATGCCTAGAGTGCAAACCCTATTGTAGCATAACCAGCGGTTTTTCAGGCGCAGGCGCATTTTCAGACGGAAAATTGCTTTCCTACCACCTTTCTTTGTTCAACAAAAAAAGTGACGATATTTACCTTGGTGGCAACGACGGCAGTTTTATAAAACAATACTACTCCACCGATGAAATCCGCGACCTGATTGCATACACCGACGATGTTTATCTAAGTTTTGGCGCAGACAAAAAACTTTATGGTATAGATCACAGACCGGAAATTGAAATAATGCAAAAAAAGGCTTCAAAAGAAGGTCTGAATTTAATAGACATTCCCCTGCGTCATTTGGGAACCGAAAAGGCACATATTCTTTATAAAGAAATTGAAAATTATTTAATTAAACACAATGTTGAACTGCTATTCAACACAAATGTCTACGATTTTATCATAGAAAACGGTCAAGTTAAAGGCGTGCGCACCAACTCTTCACTTAACCCCGAGCAAAAAACTGATTTTTACTCGGACAAAGTTGTTGTTGCAGTGGGAAGAAAAGGCGCAAAATGGTTTGCAAACAAATGCGTTGAGCATAATATTTCCACAAAATTGGGATCGGTTGACATCGGAATTAGATATGAATTGCCCGACAAAATCATGGAAAAAATAAACACCTATTTATATGAAGGAAAATTTATTGGTCGCCCCACTCCATTTAACGATAAAGTACGCACATTTTGTCAAAATCCTAGCGGATTTGTGTCCACCGAAGTTTACGACAACAACTTGATGTTGGTAAATGGGCATTCCTATAAAGACCGCAAAACCACAAACACCAACCTTGCAATTTTGGTTTCGCATAATTTCAACTACCCTTTCAAAAAACCCATTCAATATGGAATAAATATTGCTGAAAACCTTAACCAATTGGGAAATGGAAACATTGTTGTTCAAAGATTGGGCGACATATACCGAGGAAAACGAACATGGGATGAAGAACTAAAAAACAATTCCGTTAAACCCACCCTTTCCACTGCAGTTGCTGGCGACATCACATACGCAATCGGTTACCGCACGATGACCAATATTTTGCAATTTATTCGCAGCGTAGACAAAGTTGTGGAGGGTTTTGCTAATCCCGATAACTTGCTTTATGGCCCTGAAATAAAATTTTATAGCAATAGCGTTATTGTTGACAAAAATTTTGAAACCAACATTTCAGGCCTCCACTGCATTGGAGACGGAGGCGGACTTACCACCGGACTTATGATGGCATCAGCATCCGGTGTTCAAATGGCACGCATATATGAAAAATGTAAAACAGAAAATAAATAATATTAAAATAATAATATGTAGAATAATAATATATGAAAATAATATAAAAATTAAAAATTTATTTCATACTATTTTATAATATCACACAAATCTATCATAAAGAATTA
>CAYJCT010000115.1:0-3492 GCA_964368745.1 uncultured Christensenella sp.
GCTAGAACGCATAATCCAACGCTTAAAAAACTATAAAGTCAATGTGTTTAAAATCGAATTTATAACAAAATCGTTGGAACAGGTGTTTTCGGAAATTATTAACCGACACAAAAACAATAAAAATTGGATGAACTAAAGCCAAATAATTAAAGGAACAAATGAAAAATTATTTTAAATTTACATGGTCAGAATTTAAAAAAATGTTATCAATGCCAACAATCTATATAATGGTAATTTTTTTGCTTTTCCTAAGCATATTTTTAACTGGATGGTTCTCTCCTAAATTAACAAACACCCTGCCCTTGCAGTTTTCCTCAAGTATCGCAACTGACAACTATAATTTATTTTATTCAAATGAATATAAGATTGAGTTTGATAAACGCATCGACGAGGCAGAAAATTTCCTAACCTACTTTACCAAACTAAACACGCGACAAGAAACAGTAAATCAAAAATATACTAGTGCAATTGCCGCGTTTCGCGACATTGAAAGTGAAATTGCCAGCGGCGACACTCACACACTGGCGCAAAAAATCAACACACTATCATTGTCTTTAGAACAGTTCAAAGCCTCTTATCTTGACTTTTCAGACCTTGAGTATATCAATTTTATTCAGCCAGTTATCAACACATCCTACTATTCCAGCACCGCTGTGAGCATCGACAATTTACTAAATCAAGTCCATCACTACAACACACTGGAAAACAAAGCAGAAGCCGCAACTTCGATAATAAATTATGTTAATAACAACGATTATCTGAACAAACTTAGCCTTGTGAACAATAAAAGCATGAAATTTGCCGACATCGTTTTAACCAATCTAAATTTGGAACTGCAGTCTCACTACATAAACTACATCAACTCGGTGGACAATATTCCCAGCGTGGAACATTTTTTGAACGGACATTATGCAAATAGTCATCGCATAAATTTGTTGAACGCCATTGTGGATGTTAAAACCTACATTGAGAACATATCCGACTCTAACTACAACATAATTTATATAAACTCAACCGTTCAAACAAAAACCATTGATGCGCTAAACAACGCTTATAGAATTTTGAATTTGACCAGCGAAAATTCTGTGGTTTACAGCAAACACCGAGAGGCAACTGCAGCACTTCGAGCGCTGAATCTTGTGCCGCAAATCACCACCTACAACGCTGAAAAAGTGCTGATAAATGTGTCCAAAAAGTCCATTGATGATTTAAACGATTTGTTTTACAACCATGTTGAAAGCAATATTACAAGCCTTTTGCAATCCATAGAAGAGGCTAGAAACGAGAACAATAATGATGGCATTGTAAAAAGCATTAAAAACTATTATTTGCTGTCACTTGAAACCAAAAATGCAATCCACTACACTATTCTCACCGACTCCACTGCAAATTTAAACGATTCCGCTATTAAAAATTTTTATGGTGACGGCTTTTCCGAATATAATAGATACGATTATCAAACAAAAATTCTCTTAAGCATTCACTACATCCAAAACAATAAATATAGCATCGACTACCATAAATCATTCGAATTTAACACAATTTCATATGGCACTGAGGTTAATAGTTTCGACTATGCAGTCTTTGTTTCTTACATCGCAAGTTTAGTTTTAATTTTGTTTATAATAATTTTGGCAGTCAAAAACATAACTCAAGAATCAAGCACAGGCACAATAAAATTGACATTGGTGCGCCCGATGAGTAGAATTAACATTCTGCTTTCCAAAGCCACCGCAATAACTCTCGTTACTATGCTGCTCTACACATTTTCATTTTTGTCCGCACTGATTGTCGGAGCCAACTATTTTACTCCCGCATTAGCAGGAACAGTGATCACAATTTTCAATGCCAGCCGTGTGCTAACAATTTCCAGCGATATTCTGCTTTTGCTTTTCTATCTTTTCACTCTGCTTGAACTTGCCTTTTATGTTAGCCTTGCCGTGTTATTTGCTGTTATTTTTAGAAAGAAAACCTTTGCTTATATTTCTTCTTTTATAGTTGTGGTGCTGTTATTCGTGACAAAAGTGTTTTTAAGCAACACGGTGTTTCTATCTGCCCTTCCAATTTTAAACACCAACTTTTATAAATACTTTGCAATAAAATCCAATTTCGATAATTCCTTGCTTTATAAACTGTTCGATTCCCCTGTTATTCAAAATATGGATTTGGTTTTTAGTGTCAGCATTTATTTTGGCTACTACATCGTGTTCATGCTCATCTCCCATGCAATCTTTAAAAGCAGAGATTATTAAATAAAAATCAGGTTTTTTGCATTTTAATATTTTTTTATCACTAGGTAATTTTTAAATTTTTTAAAATATAAATCCTTAATCTACCTATAGCATATTGCATACACAAAGCATATTGTATGTACAAAGTACATTGGATTAATCTGTTAGAATTTATTTAATCATAAACATAAAAAGCCTTCAATTTTTGAAGGCTCTTTTTTATATCAATATAATTTATAATAAAGTGAGAAGCGAATGAGTTTATTTAATCAATTCTGACGCCTATTTCAAACATGCTGTATCGAAAGAAATAAGCATCAAAGCTTCAAGTTTTGAAAATTTTTTTTAATTAAAATTTAACAGCACAAAGTTTACAATTCAACACATTAGTTTTTATAAACATTAAATTATTCTTCACTTATTTTTTTGTATTTTTCCACTTCATTGCGCGCAAGTTCATCGCATCGATTGTTATAAACATTGTCGCTATGACCCTTAACTTTTACCCATGAAACTTTATGATTTGACACAAGGTGCAATAATTCTTTCCATAAATCATCGTTTTTAACCGCTTTTTTGTCGGCAGTTTTCCAGTTGTTTTGTTGCCACGCCTCAATCCATTTTTTGTCGAACGCATTCATGGTGTAGGCGCTATCGGTGTAGATGGTCACATTACAAGGCTCTTTTAGTTTTTTTAGTCCCTCAATAACCGCTGTTAGTTCCATTCGGTTGTTGGTGGTGTTTGCGTCCACCCCACTAAACTCTTTTTTGTGTTTTTTGTAGATTAAAACAATGCCGTATCCGCCCACTCCCGGGTTGTGCGAACATGCACCATCGGTGTATAAATCAACTTTTTTCATGAACATTCTCCGCTTTTTTGGTTGGTTTTATATATTTTATTTATAACATAATAAATAATTTGTCTGATTATTATCAATTGATAATTTTACATCCACAACTTTGAAACCATATTCAATTTTTTCTTGTTGTGCAATATGAGTTTTTTTGCAACACTATATTTCTCTTGTTGTGAACTGCTGACTGTGTTAATTTGAAGTTAATTATGTAATTTGAAAATCAACCTAAAACTACCTATTCATCATATCATATTACTCTTAAAAATAAAATTAAATAAAAGCAAAATTCTTGACTCTTTGTGCGATATCATTTATAATAATCTCATTGCAGGGGAGTGGCTCAACGGTAGAGTAGCGGTCTCCAAAACCGTAGGTTGGGGGTTCGAATCCTCTCTCCCCTGCCA
>CAYJCT010000116.1:0-3448 GCA_964368745.1 uncultured Christensenella sp.
CATTTGTTTAGATTACCATGTGTTTAATTTAAAAGATGTTTAATTCAACATTTGTTTAAAATAAAAGGTGTTAATTTAACATTTGTTTAGATTACCATGTGTTTAATTTAACATGTGTTTTCAGTTGCTTCACAAAAATTTAGTTCCTTTTTGTCGCTGAACAAAAAAGCCAAAGTTAAAACATTGCAACATGAGATTTATAAGCCATATTAATTATTATTTTGTTTGCATTACACATATTAAACATAATATCTCATACAGCACGCTGCGTGTTGTATTTTGCCTTAAATAATTAAAATATATAATATATTATATTTAATTGTCTTGTTGGCAAATTTTTGATATTATATTGTTAGAAAAATGTGAGCGAGCAATTTGAAAAAGAGTGTAAGACTATTTGTCTATGTGTTGACTTTAATAATTCTCCCTTTGCTTATGGTTACAGTTGTAACCGGTGTTTTTGCTGCTATGCAACAAAGCATTTCGCTTAGCAATAAATTAGTTTATTCGCGCACTATTGGCTCGGGAACAATTGACGATCCTTATTTGGTTTATGAACTGGGTGCACAGACTGATCCAAGAGCAGGGTCTTTTAACTATTATGCTCATCTGAATACCAATAAATTTGGCACTCTTAATGGAGATGGTGAAGCATACTATTTTAAGCAAGTGGAAGATATTTTAGTGAGTTCTAGTGATTATATTATTGCTACATCTCTTTTGGGGCATTATGACGGTGACGGTCACAGTTTTATTATCAGCAATGGAAACAGTGCTTTGTTTAATTATTTGGGAACTGCTGATAACTCGGAAGCAACTCTAAAAAATTTAATTATTCACAACAACTCCGTGGCGGCAGATTCAGGCAAGTATGGTGTTGTTGCAAACTATTTGTATGGCACAATTGAAAATTGTGAGGTGGGTGGAGCCATTAACGCCAGCGGCGGCACTGCAGGCGGATTTGTTGCAATGGCGTATCAAAATGCTGTTATCATAAAATCAAAAAATGCAACCAGCATAACTGGTGCAACTTATGCAGGCGGATTTGTGGGTGTGGTAAACAAAACACTTACAATTGAAAACTCTTCAAATCATGGCGCGATTGCTGGCTCTTATGCCGGCGGGCTTGTAGGCAATGTTGAAACAACGGGGCTGCGTGCAGATGAATCACTTTTTATTGCTAATAGTTTTAACGCAGGGACTATTGTTGCAAGCAATGTGGGTGGCGGACTTGCGGCTAAAGTCAACAATGTTCAAATTACTTCTTCGTATAATAACGGGTGGGTTCGGGATGTGGCTACCACTCAAGCACTAGGTGGCATGATAGGAGAGGTGGAAGGCTCTTTTGAGATAGACTCTTCTTTTAATAAACAATCGGTGGGCACAGCAAGCGCTTCAGGCGGACAGGTTGGAGCCGTTTCAGGAACATCAGGCGGATTGATAGGTAGAGTTTCTATAAGAGAATATTCTAAATTTAAAAATGTTTATAATATTGGTACAGTTGCTGCAGACAACTTCACGGGCGGTTTTGTTGGCGAGTTGGAAATAGGAGAAATGAGCGATGACGCTCTATTAATTAAAAACAGCATTTCCTTGGGTCTTTTAGATAATTTTGATGGCGATTTGGGCGCAGTAGGTGGTAGATTTCAAGGAAATATTTCACATGTTGCGGTAGAAGATGTGTTTTTTAGAAGCGATATTGCTGAATATTTTTTTGCAGAACTTGGAGATTTTACGATAGGTTCAACTAAAGCACTTGTAGATATTCAAAAGTCTGAAACTTATCAAAATTTTGATTTTGAAAATAGTTCTTGGGGTTTTGGTTTTTCGAAAATAAAAGAGGGAGATGACACAAGGCTGCTGTATATTCCTAGGTTTGAAAAGGAAATCGACACGACAATTTTGGTGACAGTGCAGTACGATTTGGCAGGATTAGCAGGCGATGCTCCGCCGCAGTCTCTTTACATTCAAAATGCTTTTGTCACTCTACCTGGCAACAAAACAAGCGACGGTCAACTGCTTTTTTCCAAAAAAGGCAACTCTTTTGACGGTTGGTCTACTATTGAAAACTCCAATGATGCACTTTTTTCAAATACTCCGTTTATTTTACGCAGTTATGACAGCGATAATATTGTGCTGTATCCTGTTTTTAATCCTATTACATATTCCGTGGAACTGGACGCAAACTATGATGTTGAGCCGAGAGTTACCATGTCTTCTGCCACCTTTGGAGAGAAGTTCGAGTGGGCTGTGCCAGAAATAAGAGTGGGCTACAACTTTTTGGGTTGGGAAACTGAAGATGGCGAGTTGCTAACCGGCAGCGATGGAGTATCGGAGAGTATTTATGAAAATGACCATGGCGGCACTTTTTATGCTAAATGGGAAGCCATAAAATACACCGTGAAATTGGATAAAAATTCGCCATTTGTGTTTGACGACAGCGGGTTGGAGTTGGAAATTGCAGCCACTTACGACGAGGCGTTTGCTTTTCCGCATGAAACCTTTTTCACTTTTGTGGACGGGGCGCAAACCATTGTGCGCTGGAACAATATGCCGGATGGTAGCGGAGAACTAGACTTTTTGGCAGGCGCAAGTGCTATGAACTTGCAAACTGAACAGGGTGGCGAGATTACTTTTTATGCCATTTGGAGTGAGACTGCATATTCTGCGAGAATTGATTATAATAACTTGAATGGTGTTTTGACTTTTAATTATTCGACGCCTTTTAGATTGATGGATGTTGCAAGTGAACTTGAGCAAGTTGAGCCCGAAAAATTCGGCTACACCTTTTCGCATTGGTCGGTGAATGTGGATGGGCATTATTTCAAAACGGGAGTGGAATATTCAAATGCGGAAATTTTTGTTGCCGACAAATTTATTACTAAAAATATAACTTTCACTGCGCATTGGACGCCCGACGAATATGAGATAACGCTGAATTATATGACACCATTGTTGGAAAATGAGACGCGAACTGTGCTATACGAACAGCCTTATACCGACTTTGGAAAACCAGTTAGATCGGGTTATACTTTTGACGGATGGTTTTTGTATTACATAAGTGCTAGTGGGGATTATTTGTCGCGTTTAACCAACAACGAGGGTGTTGGCCTGACGGTTTGGAACCAAACAAATCATGACACAGAAGTGTTTGCAAAGTGGTTGCCAAATTCATATTCTATAACGCTTGATGCAAAGGGCGGGGTATTGGAGGACGGAAATACTCAAAGCATTGTGTTTGACTCTGTTTATTCCTTTGAAAAACCAATTTTGGAAGGGAATGCCTTTATGGGTTGGTTTTTGAACGAGACCTTTTCTGAGGATGTGAGAGTTACCAATACAGAGGGTGGCAGTTACTTTAATGATGTAACTCATCGCTGGTCGATTGCGTCGCACACCACGCTTTATGCAAAGTGGTCGCCAATTTTTTACAAAGTTGAGTTTAAAT
>CAYJCT010000117.1:0-3424 GCA_964368745.1 uncultured Christensenella sp.
ATTTAATATTATTTATTGTAGAGTAAAAAATAAATTTAAAACCTCATCAGGAGAGAAAAATGTTAAAAATAAAAAATTTAACCAAGGTTTATGGCGGCGTTAAACGAGCGGTGGACGACATAACTTTTGCTGTGGATCCGGGAACAATTTGCGCTTTTATTGGGCACAACGGCGCGGGAAAAACCACCACACTAAAAGCCATTGCAGGCATCATAAATTTTGATGGCGGAGAAATTTTGGTTGACAATATTGATGTTAATGTTGACCCAATTGCAGCAAAATCACGCATTGCGTACCTTCCTGACAGCCCCGAACTATACGACTTTTTGAAAGGTATTGACTATCTTAATTTTATTGCTGATGTTTTTTTAATTGATGGGGAAACGCGAAAAGAGCGCATTGAGAAATATACCAAAAAGTTGGAAATTTTTGATGTGCTAAATTCTAAAATTTCCACATATTCTCACGGTATGAAACAAAAATTGGCAGTGGTTTCCGCGCTACTTCATAAACCAAAACTGTATTTGTTCGACGAGCCTTTTGTGGGGCTGGACCCAAAAAGCGCGCACGCGTTTAAAGAGATAATTCAGGAAGAGTGTAAACTTGGAAATTCTTTTCTTTATTCCACTCATGTGCTGGATGTGGCAGAAAAACTTGCAACTCATGTAGTGCTGATAAAAAATGGCAAAATTGTTGTGGACGGAAAAATGAAGGACATCAAGGGCGATAGCAGTTTGGAAAAACTTTTCTTGGAGTATGATAAAAATGAATAATTTTTTGCATCTAACAAAGATTAACATACTATCTTTTTTTAAAAATGTTAAAATTGGCAAGGGCGGTGCTGTCAGCGGAGTGAAGTGGTTTTTGAAAATGCTGTTGGTGACAGCATTTGTGGCACTTATTATGTTTTCGCTGTTTTTTAATTTCTATCCCTATGCGCTGTTGCTACACAGTGCAAGCAAAACGGAGTACATTTTTTTGCTAGGCGGAGGCACTGCATTTATGTTTGTGCTTTTCTATACTATGTATGAGGGCGCAAGTTTGGTTTTTAAAGCAAAAGATTTTGAAATGCTCTCAGCGCTTCCTATAAAAAAGCATCAAATTGTGCTTTCAAAACTGTTTAGTTTGCTAATAACCGGCTATGCAGTTTCGTTTGTTATTTTGGTGCCATGTCTGCTTTCATTTTTTGTGCTTAAAGGTTTTAGTTTATATGTGTTAATTTGCTTTATTTTTTCATTTTTGGTTTTTCCTATTATTCCTTTAGGTTTGTCACTTGTATTTAGTTTGTTGATTCTCTATGTGGCAACAAAAACCAGATACGAAAACTTGTTTAATATCATATTGATGTTAATATTTACCATTGGAATTTTTGTTGTTATGTATTCTTTGCAGTCTATAGTGCAGTTCATTGTGACATCGAATTTTGATTTTGCTAACAATTTTTGGACCAATATATTGCTTCCCAACATTGTGATGTTATTTAAGACAACATCGTATTCCGGCTATGCTTCAATGTGGTTGCTGATTTTTTATAATATTGCAATTGCAGGGATTATTGTGTGGTTGGTGTCGGTTATTTTTCATAGGGCAAACAACGCGTTTAAAAATAAGAAGATGTTTGTTAGCAATAAAGAGGTGGGGTTTGAACAAAAATCGCAAAAACAAGCGCTGCATGCTATGGAGTTTAAAAAATATTACACCAACACGCTATACCTTTTTAATACCTCTTTTGGCTTATTGTTTATGCCGTTCATACCAATTTTATTTTTGTTTACCATGCCATATTTGACGCAAGTTATGCTAATGGAGCATGTGCTGGTGCTAAACATTCTGGCGGTTTCAACGGTGGTTAGTATGTCTATAACCACAAATTCATCCATTAGTTTGGAAGGAAAATATTTTAGTGTGTTAAAGTCGCTGCCTTTGTCGGTGAAACAAATTTTGAAATCTAAAGCTATGCTTAACATTTTTGTGGTGCTGCCGTTTGTTGTGCTAACTTTTGTGTTGTCGGCAATTGTGCTATTTAATCATTATTTTGTGCTTCAAATTTACGGAATAATATTGGTTTTGATGCAGTTAGCCCTTCCACTTCTTAGTGTGATAGCGTGGTCGTGTTTTGGGCTACTTACAAATTTGATGTTCCCAAAAATAAATTACGACAATGTTACGCAAGTGGTAAAACAAAGCGCATCGGTTTTTATTTCGCTAATTCTGCCACTAATCTTAAATTATTTCTTTATTGCACTTCCGTTTATTTTTCCAATGTCTGCTTTGTTGTGGCTGGGAATATATCTGATATATATACTAACTGTGCTTACAATTATTTTGATAGTATTGAAAAAATATGCTAAAAAAATGTTTAATAGAATTAGTTAGGGCGGGAAAAATGCGAAGATTTTTTGTGAAAAAAGATACTATTAGTGACATTGTGGAAATTGTAGGAAAAGAACACAACCACATCCGCAATGTGCTTAGGCACTTTGTTGGCGATGAAATTATTGTGTGCTGCGGGGATGAGTACGACTACATTTGTGTGATTGAAAAAATTGGCAAAGAAAAAACAATTTGCCGCGTAAAATCAAAAGAAATAAATGACAAAAACCCAAAAACGCAATTAACGGTTTTTCAAGCACTGATAAAAAAAGACAACATGAACACAATTGTTCAAAAATTAAATGAACTTGGAGTAAGCAAATTAATTCCCACAAAATTTAACTATTGTGTGGTTAAGGGAAGTGAAAATAAAACGGAAAAATTGCAAGAGATTGCAAATTTAAGTTGCAAGCAATGTGGACGCAGCATGCCTTTGAATGTGGGGGATGTTGTAGAAGGAAAAAGTTTTTATGAGACTCTAAAAGAGTATGACAAAGTGGTGCTTGCGAACGAACGGGCGGGAGAAAATAGTTTGCTTTCAGCCATAAAAAATGTAGATCCCACTTGCAAGACGGCGCTTATTGTGGGCCCTGAGGGTGGCTTTGATGAAAATGAACTGCAACTATTGACAAATCTACCAAATGTTATTAATATAAATTTGGGCAAACGAATTTTGAGATCGGAGACTGCAGCAATCGCGCTGTCTGCCGTGCTGCTTGCAAAAATGCAAGAGTTTTAGCCGTTGAATGCAAACTATTAAAATAAATATTATTTAGGAAAATTTTTTGAAAAAGATATGTTTTGTAACCCTAGGGTGTAAAGTTAATAAATACGAAAGTGATGTTTTGGCGTCGGCGCTAAAAGACCATTTTGAAATTTTGAGTGAAATTGGTTTTGCTGATTATTACATTTTAAACACCTGCGCGGTAACAAACGAGGGTGAAAAAAAAAGCAGGCAAGCAATTTCTAAAGCGCTAAAATAGAATCCGCAATCAGAAATAATAGAATGCGGATGTGCCAGCCAAAAAAACAAATAGCAGTTTGAAAATAA
>CAYJCT010000118.1:0-3423 GCA_964368745.1 uncultured Christensenella sp.
CATAAAGACAATGTCGAATTTTTATAAAAAAATAAAATTTTAAAAAAACTTTAAAAAAGTGAATATAAACCATTGACATAACGATAGAATAGTATTAAGATAAAAATACTTTGAAGTTCAAACTATTGGAAGGAGAGTTTTATGTCTGAAGAAAAAAGCGTAAAAATAAGAAGGGAACTTAATACTTTTTTTGTGGATTGTTTTTATGCAATTTTGCGTAGTGAAGAGAGGTCGCTGGAGTCTATTTCTAATGGTAAGTTGTCTTTAAAAGAAATTCATGTTATTGAAGCGGTCAACAAAGCAGTGGCTATTAATGAGAATACAATTTCGGGTGTTGCTAAAATACTTTGTGTAACGGTGGGAACGCTAACAGTTGCAGTGAATGTGTTGGAAAAAAAAGGTTATGTCGTAAAGACGCGTGATCAGCACGATAAGAGAATAACCTATCTGACGCTTACGGAGTTGGGTGAGTATATTAATGAGTCGCATGAGAAGTTTCATAAACAGATGATTGATGATGTTATGCATCTGACGAACGAAAGAGAGCAGGAAATTTTGATTTCGTCGTTAAAAAAACTAAAAAATTATTTTAATAAATAGAGGTGAAAAAAAATGGTTTCAATTATTACAGATAGTTCTTCGGAGTTCTTGGTCGATGAGCAAAAGCGAATGAAAGTTAAAGTGGTGCCTATGCCTATAAATTTTGGAGATGAAAATTATTTGTCGGGCGTGACGCTTTCGAATAAAGAGTTTTATGATAAGTTAAAGCACAGCAAAGTTATGCCAACAACCAGTATGGTAAACAGTTTTGATTTTGCAGAAGCGTTCAAAAAAGAAGTTGCAAAAGGCAATGATGTGGTTGCTATCACTATTTCGTCTGAGTTGAGTGTTACACATCAACAGGCGGTAATTGCTGCGGAAGAAGTGGATGCAAAAAAAGTTTTTGTGGTGGATTCGCGCAGTGCGTCGCTGGGTCAGGCGTGGTTGGTTTATGAGGCAGTAAGGCTTAGAGATGAGGGAAAAAGCGCAAAGGAAATTTGCACGATTTTAACTGAGTTGGCAAAAAAAGTTAAGGTAATTGCTGTAGTAGACACTCTAAAATATTTGAAAGCAGGTGGCAGGTTGTCGGGTACTGCGGCATTAATTGGTACCGTGTTGAATGTTAAGCCGTTGGTGGGTATTGAAGATGGTAAAGTGGTGTCGGTAAACAAGGCGATTGGGAAAAACAATGCGATAAAAACTTTGATTTCTACTGCTAAAAAATATGGTGTTGATACTAGTCAAAAGGTTATTTTTGCGTATTCCGATAGTTCGGGTGTGTTGGATGAGTTTAAAGAGAAGTTTTATGAAAACTTTGATGTTGAAAATGAAGATACTGTGCAAATCGGTGTGACTATTGGTGTGCATGTTGGGCATGGTGCAGTGGCTATTGCCTTTTTGGAAAAATAACAAGGTAGGGACCTTGAGCCCTGTATCAAAATTTAAGTTGGTGGGTTGAGCATTATTATGCACAATCTATGCTTAAGAAAAGAGGTTATTAAAAATGTTGTGAGTGGAAAGGGAGGAAGTTAAAATTGATTTAATGCAATTTCAAAAAACCTTTATGGCTTTCAACTAAAAGTTATATTTTTAGTTGACTTCCTCCCCTCCCTTTTTTTCCTGAAGTTTTTATAAAAAGAGGTCAAGGTTTTAAGCCCTGACCTCTTTTTAATTAATTTTCCAAATCTATAAATAATAAAAGTAATTTATAAATTTCAATTTATTTTATGGTGTTAATTACATTTTATTTTTTTTGTAAAAATTATCAATGTGTTAATATTCTCATCTTAATAACTGCACATTAGAATGCTAATACACACAAAAAACGCATGATACTTGCCGTTAGGACGCTCGCCTTGTTTGTGACAAGACTGCACAACAAAATTATAATTTCTAAAAACTGCATGACACATGATCCACTTAAGTTTGGTCAATGCGCGTGCTTTGGTTTAGTTAGGAGGCAGATTGCCAAAAACATCACGCTGACAAGCACAATCGCGCCGCCCGGTTTCACGCCAAAGGCATAGGACAACACCAACCCCACAATCACTGACAACATAGAAATGATAACCGAATTTATTATTGTTGCCCGATAATTTTTAGAAATTTGCATAGCGGCCGCCACCGGCACCACCATCAGCGATGTCACAATCAACGCCCCGATTGTTCTGCTGGCAATCGCAACCGTGACAGCAGTTAGCACAGAAACCGCGATGTTTATGGCACGCACCGGCACTTTTGCAATACGCGCTGACGCCTCGTTGTAGGCAATAAACATCAATTCTTTGTAGAACAACACAAAAAAACTCACCACTGCCAAAAATATCACAATGCTAAACACCATTTCACCTTTGGTGATTGCTACAATCGACCCAAAAAGATATGTGCTGAAATTAGACATGGGCGCAAACGACGACAACACGCCTGCAAGCCCCACCCCCAGCGACAACACAACCGCAATAGACAACTCGCTGTATTTGCTGAACTTGGTGCGTATAAATTCAATGATAAGCGAAAAAAATATGCAGGTCACCACCGCCCAAAGCAAGGGGTTTGCGCCCATCACTAATCCAATGGCAACGCCGGCAAGCGCGGTGTGACTAAGCGCATCGCCCGTCATGGACAATCGCTTAAATACTACATGCGACCCGATTAATGATAATGTTACCGAAAGCAAAATTCCCACCAAAAACGCAATTTGCATAAACTCATATTGAAACATTTTTTTCTCCCAACTGCTTGTCGTCAATCACAATCACTTTTTCTAAGGTTTTTAATTTTGCAATGTCGTGTGTGGACATCAAAATGGTTTTGTTATGATTTTTGTTCAGATGAAAAACAAGTTCCAAAAACTCTTTTTCACTTTGCGCATCTATGCCGGTTGTGGGCTCGTCGAGAATCAGCACATCGGGGTTAGACACAAGCGCTTTTGCAATGATAACTTTTTGTTGCTGGCCGCCGCTCAAGTGTGACAACTGACAATCTTTGAAACCTTCCATACCCACAATTTTAAGCGCGTTCAGTGTTAGTTTTTTGTGCAACTGTTTAGCAAATTTAAACTTTCCAATTTTGCTGTAAAGACCCAAAAGCACCACTTCAAAAACGCTGGCAGGAAAGGTGGAGTCGGAAGAAAGAGTTACTTGCTCCACATATCCAATGGAACAATCCTTGTTCAGTGCAACACTGCCAAGTTGGGGTTTTAACTGACCAATTATCAACTTAATAAGCGTGCTTTTTCCGCTTCCGTTTCTGCCCATAAGTCCCACAAAATCGCCTTTGTTTATGGACAAATTTATGTTTTGTAACACTAAATTGTTGCCATACGCAAATGACACATCGGTTAATTTTATTATGTTTTCCATACTCTTCCTAACTGTTTTTTTA
>CAYJCT010000119.1:0-3413 GCA_964368745.1 uncultured Christensenella sp.
TTGATAATAAGTGCAAATAACTTTTTTCGCAAGTGTTTTTAAGTGTTGATAAATTTAATTAATACTGATAAAATAAATTATTATTGTGAGAGAAAAAAATGAAAACTATTATACTTAAACCAACTAATAAAAATATAGCAATTGCTGCAGATGTTATTAGGCGCGGCGGTCTTGTGGGTATGCCCACCGAAACTGTTTATGGGCTTGCAGCATCTGCATTGGATGAGGCGGCGGTTGTCAGCATTTTTACCGCAAAAAATCGACCAAATGACAACCCGCTTATTGTGCATGTTCACAAAGACTATGATTTAACAAAATTGGTGGATTATATTTCATCCGACGCAAAAAAATTGCTTGCGACCTTCACTCCCGGCCCCCTTACATTGGTGTTTAAAAGCAACAACAAAGTTGCTCCCTCCGTCAGCAAGGGGTTAGGCACGGTTGCAATCAGAAT
Source organism: uncultured Christensenella sp. (assembly GCA_964368745.1). Lineage (GTDB taxonomy): Bacteria > Bacillota > Clostridia > Christensenellales > UBA1242 > UBA11490. The sequence goes on from CAYJCT010000119.1 coordinate 455, forward strand.
TCCTGACCACAAAGTTGCACACGATTTACTTGCTGTTCTTAATTTGCCACTGGCGGCGCCCAGCGCCAATGTTTCGACCAGAATGAGCGCAACCACCGCAGCAGATGTAAAAAGCGAACTGGACGGAAAATTGCCCTACATTTTGGATGGTGGTGCGTGCGAAATTGGAATAGAGTCCACCGTTGTGGATGTGTCGAAAAACACCGTTGCAATTCTGCGACCGGGAAAAATCACTAAAGAGATGTTACAAGTTGTGTTGCAAAAAGAGGTGGAAGATAAGTCGCAGTTAAAGAAAAACGAAAAAGCGTTGTCGCCGGGTATGAAATACAAACATTATTCGCCCTCCGTTCCCGTTTTTGTGTGCAATCATCACGACTATGCAAAGGCAAAAGAGGTCTATCACAAGTTGCAAATCGTGCAAAAAAATCCCGTAATAATTTGTCTTTCCCATGAAAAAAATCAGTTTTGCAAACTAAACACGCATGTTATTGGAAATGACGAGATTGAGTTTGCAAAAAACATTTACACTGCTTTAAGAAAGTTAGAAAAAAAACACACAAACATAATAATTTGTGCGGTAAATAGTGAAAATTTTGGCAGCGCTCTGTTAAACAGGCTCAAAAAAATGCATAGTGAGTAAGGTTTAACAGTATTTTTAATCTTTTCGTTTTGAATATTCAGTTTTAATCCAGTTGGAAAAGTGTTCTAATATATTGGGTTTGCTTGAGTTTAGGGCGTCGAGGTCTTTTTTTGAAAAAAGAGAGAGTGTTTTGCTATGTCCCTCAGGGATAAAAACCGACCAAAGTTCGCCCCATGAGTTTTCGTTTGGGCTGTTTACTATTTGTTCGCTTAAAGTACCTTTCGTTTCAGTTTGAAAAACCTTGTAACTTTCACCGTCGTAAAATACAATGCATTGTTTAAAATAACAATAGCGGTCGGTTACTCCGACCATTTTTTTTATAAGTCCTTCAATGGTTAATTTTTCAATCAAATCGCGGTTTACAAATGCTCCCGGAAAATTCGGATTGTTTGGAAATGATGGAATGTAAAACCCAGAATCGTTGGCAATGCAAGGCAGCGAGTGTTTTTCGAAACAGGCCTTTGCCTTTATTTCAGCAATTTTTTGAATGTCGTTTATGTAAGGCTCTTCAATGTTTATTTTTGCGCCCACTATTGTGATGTCAGTATCCAAAAAATATGATTGTGCTGCTTTTAGTTTTCCTGCGTTGGTTGTTGAATATAAAATTTCCATAAACTTTAATCTCTATAAATGTTTTTTGGAGGGTAGTGGTAGTCAAAGATAAACGGGATGTTGCGATAGAGTCCGTCTAGATCAAGTCCGTAGCCCACCACAAAAACATCGTCGATGGTTTTGCCCACAAAATCGGGAACAATGTTTTTTGTGCGTTTGCAGGGTTTGTCAAGCAGTGTTACGGTGGTGATGCTGCGCGGATTTCGCTGCGAAAATTTTTCAATTAGCAGGTTTAGTGTTTGACCCGTGTCCACAATATCTTCCACGATCACGATGTCTTTGTTGGTAATGTCGCAATCGACATCTTTTTTAAATTGCAAAACATTGGTGCTGGTAGTTCCCAGATAACTGGAAACTTGGCAATAATCCACCACCAAGTCGCACTTGATGTGTTTTAGCAAATCCGACATAAAAGGCAGGCAACCATTTAGTGTGCCAATAAAAATCGGGCATGTGTGCTCGAACTTTTTTTGCAGTTCTTTGCCTATGCGTTCACAGATTTGCGCTATTTCTTTTTCTGTTAATATCAACTTTTCCACAATCAGCCTCAAATTTTTAAATAATTACAATGATAACACAAATTGTGTCAACTTAAAAACAAAATACTATATGGTTTAATTTAAGTTTGAAATTTAAAAATTTTTAGTTATACTAAATATATAAAAAAATACAAATAAAAATGTACAAAAAAATATATAAAAGATGCAGGTGAATTATGAAAGAATTTTTTGACGGTGTGCTTAATTGGTGCAAAACAGAGGGAATTATATTGCTTATTGCTTTTGTTGTTTTTTGGCTGAGTTTAAAGGTGATTAACATTTTGTTTAAAAATTTAGATAAGATGATGACAAAGCGTAAAATTGACGAAACCATTAAACGAACCACAATTTCTTTGGGCAGGAAACTAAGCAAATTTATTGTGTTTGTGTTGTTTATTACATATCTTGGAGTGGAAACTTCCAGTATTGTGGCGGTTATTACTTCCATTGGTATCACCATTGGTTTGGCGTTGCAAGGCTCGCTTGCCAACTTTGCGGGCGGTGTTGTTATTCTTGTTATGCACCCTTACAAGATTGGAAATTTTGTGGAATTTGGCGGAGTTATGGGCACGGTTGAGGACATTTCGCTGTTCTACACCACCATTCGCTCAATTGATAATAAAATAATAATCGTTCCCAATTCCAAGTCGGGAGACAGCGTGATTGTGAACTATTCCATAAAAGATACTCGTCGGCTTGATTTGACATTTACAATTTCCAGTCAAAATGATTATCGCAAAGTAAAGGCAATTATCAGGCAAATAGTGGACAAGTTAGGATATGCGGAAAGCGATCCTGCGCCCCTGATTACGCTTTCGAAATATGCGGGAGATTCCATGGATGTGTTGGTGCGGATGTGGGTTAAAGCGACGGAGTATTGGAACTGCAACTGGGAAACCCTTGAAGCTATTAAGTTTGCATTTGATGAGCATGGAATTATGGACGCACATCAGCAAGTGGTTGTGAACATAAAAAACGATTATATGACGCCACTACCAATTGACCCAGAAGACGAATTGGTTAAGTACGAAATTGCATACCAAAATGCAAAAAAGAAAGAATTAAATGAGATAAAACAAGAACAAGAAAACCAACTGCAAAAAGAAAAAGAATTGTTGGAAGAAAACAAAACTTCTAATAAAATTGTTAATGTGATAAAAAATGTAGA
>CAYJCT010000120.1:0-1815 GCA_964368745.1 uncultured Christensenella sp.
AATCAGATATAAGTTAAATACAAACTAAATACAGATCAAATACAAATTAAATATAAATTAAATACAAATTAAATATAAGTAAACACAAACTTGCATTTGCATTTACATCGGTTTTTTTGATGGTTTAATGTTGCCAGCATATTTGTTATCTGTTCAAAATTATCTAACTTTGGCTTTATTGCTGGGCATTAATTTTGTACAAAAATTGTAAATTTTTTTTAGAAAAACAATTTTTTAAAAAGCAAATTTTTTGCATATGTTTTTTAAAAATTTTTAAATTTGTGCATATTGCACAAAAAAAAACACAATATGTAGTAGTAGTCAATTTTGTTTGCCCCTAGATGTTGTGTTGTGGTAACTTATTGTTACAAGGACGAGGGGAAGCAAAAATCCCTCACATATTACTATTTTAAATTTTAAGGAGTTGTTTATGGTACAATTTGTTTTAAAGAGAAATGGCGAGACGCAACCTTTTAATCTGGAAAAGATTGCAAACGCTATTTACAAGGCAGCACAAGCAGTGGGGGGAGAGGATTATCAAAAAAGTCTGTTCCTTGCAGCGCAGGTGAAAGAGGCAGTTGATGTGGCTTTTGCGGACAGAACTCCCGCAGTGGAAGACATTCAGAACATTGTAGAAAAAGTGCTTATTGAAAACAGGCATGCCAAAACAGCAAAGGCGTATATTCTATATAGAGAAAAGCGCACGAGCGCAAGGCAAACAAATGCGTTTATTGGCGCCACTATTGATTTGTTTAACAAATATCTTGCAGATGCCGACTGGAGAACAAAAGAAAACTCCAACACCACCAGAAGTGTTGCGGGACTTAATAATTATGTGCGAGAAGCGTTTACCAAGCATTATTGGTTGAACGAAGTTTATCCCACAGAAGTGCGCGAGGCTCACGAAAACTGTGAAATACATATTCATGACTTAGGTTTTTTCGGTGCCTATTGTGTGGGTTGGGATTTAAAAGGGTTATTGATTGAGGGGTTCAGAGGAAACACAAGCAAGATTTCGTCTAGCCCTGCAAAGCATCTGAGAAGTTTTTTGGGTCAGGTGGTAAATTTCACTTTCACAACCAGCGGAGAAACAGCAGGAGCGCAGGCATGGAGCAGTTTCGACACCTATTGTGCACCCTTTATCAGACATGATTCCTTGACCTATAAGCAAGTAAAACAATGTATACAAGAGTTCGTTTTCAACATGAACGTGCCAACGCGCGTGGGTTTCCAGGCGCCGTTTAGCAACATCACGCTAGATATTAAAGTTCCACACACGCTAAAAGAACAGCCCGTTGTTATTGGCGGCGAGTATCAAGATACTGTTTACGGCGATTATCAGGCAGAAATGGACATTTTCAACAAAGCGTTTGCTGAAGTTATGTGCGAGGGAGACAGTTTGGGCAGAGTGTTCACTTTTCCTATTCCCACCATCAACATCACAAAGGATTTTGAATGGGAAAGCGATGTTGTTAATAGCATAATGGACATGACTTGCAAATATGGCATACCTTATTTTGCAAATTATATCAACAGTGATTTGAATCCTGAAGATGCAGTTTCGATGTGCTGCAGGTTGCGTTTGGACATCAGAGAACTTAGAAAAAGAGGGGGCGGCTTGTTTGGCAGCAACCCACTAACTGGCTCCATTGGTGTGGTTACCATCAACTTGGCGCGCCTTGGATACACCACTCAAACAGAAGAAGAGTATTTCGAAAAACTAGACAAACTTTGTGAAATTGCAAAAACCAGTTTGGAAATCAAAAGAAAGGTGGTAGAACAGCAAACAAACAACGGATTATATCCTTTCTGTGA
>CAYJCT010000120.1:1915-3399 GCA_964368745.1 uncultured Christensenella sp.
CCTATCTACACTAACTCCACTCAAATTCCTGTGGAACACACAGACGATATTTTCAAAGTTGTGAAATTGCAAGATGAGTTGCAATCGCTCTACACTGGCGGCACTGTGCTACACTTCTATTTGGGCGAAAAAATTGGCGACAGGGAAAGTGCAAAAGCGCTTATAAAAAAGATTTTTACCACTTCCAAAATGCCATATATTTCACTTACTCCAACCTTTAGCATTTGCCCTGAACATGGATACATCTCGGGCGAACATTTCGAATGTCCGACTTGTGAGAAAACCACTGAGGTTTGGAGCAGAATTGTGGGCTATCTGCGACCAATTCAGAACTATAACGACAGTAAAAAAGAAGAGTATTTGCTGCGTCAAAAATTTGTTATCAAAAATGAACAAATTGTGGCTGAGTAATATTTAATATTAAACTTTTAGGCAACTTGAAAAACGAAAACTGTTTTTAAAGGTTGCCTAAAGTTTTTTAAAATGATTTGGTTTTAATTTATAAGGATAATATGAAATTTAACATTGTAGGTCTACAAAAAAATTCGTTTATTGACTATCCCGCAAGCATTTCCACCGTGGTTTTTACGCCCGGTTGCAATATGAATTGCTGGTATTGTCATAACTGCGAAATAATAAACCAAACGGAAGGCACTATTTCAGTGGATGATGTGCTGGAGTTTTTGCGCGAGCGAGTGGGATTTATTGATGCAGTTGTGGTGACGGGTGGAGAGCCTACGTTGCAAAGTGAGTTGCCTGCATTTTTTCGTGCTGTAAAAGAAATGGGGTTTAAAACCAAACTAGACACAAATGGCACAAATCTTGCCATATTAAAGCACTTGGTGGAAGAAAAATTGCTTGATTACATTGCTATGGACATCAAAGCACCTTTCGAAAAATATGGAAAAATCACAATGCTACCCGATATCGCTGAAGTTCAAAATAGTGTTGAGCTCATAAAAAATTGTGGGGTGGACTACGAATTTCGAACAACATTTGCACCCAACTTGTATGAGGAAGAAATTTTGGCGCTGTTGCAACAAATTTCAAAAACTTCTCCCGTAAAAGTATATTCCTTGCAGGCTTACATTCGACCTGCTCATATCACGGTGGAAAAGTTGAAAAATCACGAAGAATCGGTTTTTCATACCATAAAAGAGAAGGCTATTAGCAACGGATGGGTGGAACAGTTTAATATTAAAAACTTTTGATTTTTGAAGTGAATCCCGTAGGGGTCACTTCTTTTTTGCTTATTTTTTAAATATTTAAGGTTTGTTGTTGTGATAATTGAGTCACAGCAATTTTTTTTTAGATTAATCAGAAATTTTTTTAATCTATATGGATTACTTTTCTCTGTCTTTAATTCATCTAAAATTTTTCTATAATAAATCAGAAATGTTTCTTTTATTTGCTAGAAAAATGGTGATAATTCATCTAAAATATAACCGAGAGGAAAAAGCAATTTATAAAAAGTCTTAAAAAAT
>CAYJCT010000121.1:0-3393 GCA_964368745.1 uncultured Christensenella sp.
CTCTTAAAACAACTGCGTTTTTGTAGTGTTAAATTAAAAATATCTTTTTAAAAATAATGTCAAAATATATTTTTTCCAATCAATTGTTTAAACATTTTTTATTATCTCTTGATTTGCACTTAAATGTTTGTTTTAAATAAACCAAAATCAACTCTTTTCTATTCCGTTCTAAGGGCAACAACAGGGTCTTTTTTGCTTGCAATTTTTGCAGGAATGGAACCTGCAATCAGCGTTAGCAGCGTGCTGAGCGACACAAGAGCTATCACAATTGGAAACGACAACACTGCCACACGGTCAAGCACATCCACAATGTCGGAAACAATTGCATTCACTGGAAAAGTGAGGATGAAAGTAAGCAATGAGCCTATAACTCCCGCAATAAAACCAATGGTCATACTCTCTGCCAAAAACACTCGTGAGATATCTTTTTTGCGAGCTCCCAAACTTCTAAGCACGCCAATTTCTTTGGTGCGTTCAATTACAGAAACATAAGTTATTATACCGATCATAATGGAAGAAACCACCAGTGATATTCCTGAAAACGACACCAGCACAATGGAAATAATGTTGAGCAGTTCGGAAAACATAAAGGTGATGATTTTAGACTCATCCACAAACAATATTCTGGTGGTAGAATTTTTGTCTAAATTGTAATTGCCGAGGTATTCCACCACTTTTTCTTTGGCTTCAAAACCAGATGAATAAATATATATTTTAAACGGCATAGGGTTTGCGCCATAATAGTAATGTATTTTTAAAATTTCTTCTTCGTCTGCTGAGTTTGTTGGGGCTTTGTCTCCCCAAACATAAACATAAGAATGCTCTCGCATTTCGGTTGCAATATCGGAGTTGACAACCATTTCATGCTCAACTTCCTCCGTCAGCGAAGTCATTAAAACGCCCTCAACATTCGAGTACATATTCATCTCGTCTTCGGAATTTGCCTGCACCACACCCACAATTTTTAAAGGAATCACTTTATCGCTATTAGAAATTTCCTGATAACTTTCACTTTCAACATAATTGCTACTTGCCGCTGTGTGAATATAATTTTTCACGCCGTCTTCTTTCACTTCTACTGGCACAAACAAATCGTCGTAGTGAAGAATTTTCAACTCTATTTCTGCAGCCAACAATTCCTCAGCATTAACAGTTTCACCTTCTGCCAATACAACTCCCAACCTCTCGAGAGTTTTTACAGACAGTTTATTGTTTCTCATAATCAGCATAACTTCATTTGCATTTTCAGGGTAGTTACCTGCCACCAATGACAAATGCTTTTCGAAAAAATTGACATTGTTGGGCACGGTCGTAAATTTCAGCGGAGTGCTGGAATAGATGTTTTGAACCTCTGTGTAGGGGCTGGTTTTGTCCTTATAGTCCACACGCACAGCAACTTGTCGAAGAGAGTTATACCTAAACACAATGTCAGCATATTTACTCTCATCGTCGCCAAACAACACGGTGTTCATGTTGTCAATATAGTCGAGATAATCTTGAGTGAAAATATTTGTGTGCTTGATATTGTAGTCGTCCAAACTTTCCCCATCCGCCTCATTCTCACTGCCGCCGCCATTCCCTTGAATTTTATCCATATTCAAAGAGTTGTAGTAAACGGGAATTTCGATGGGCAACGACATAAGCGAGCCACGCTGAAAACTGTCTAGATAAATATTAAATCCGTTTGCAATAGCAAGCACCAACGCCACACCGATTATGCCAATGCTACCTGCAAAAGCAGTGATAAGCGTGCGCGTTTTTTTGGTCATCAAATTTTTCAAACTAAGCGACAACGCCGCAAAAAAACTCATGGAAGTGGGGCGGAATTTTGCTTTACCAGATGCGGAATCAACACTTTCCACACCGCTTTCAACAGCAGTTTTGTCTGCGTTTTTGCTGCTTTTCTTTTTATTTGTTTTAACCGAAGCCTTTGCGCCAACATCGTCTAGGGGTGAGCTATCTGCCACCACTTTTCCGTCCACCAACTCCACGATTCTGTCGCTATATTCATTTGCCAGTTCGCGATTGTGCGTAACCATAATAACCAATCGGTCTTTAGACAACTGCTTTAAAATTTCCAGTATTTGTTTGCTGGTGGTAGAATCCAGCGCACCTGTTGGCTCGTCTGCTAAAATAATTTTTGGCTGATTCACAATGGCACGCGCAATTGCCACTCTTTGCATTTGACCGCCAGAGAGTTGGTTGGGTAATTTGTTTAACTTATCAAAAAGCCCCACATCACTAAGCGCTTTTATGGCGCGGCTGCGTCGTTCCTTGGCACTAACGCCCGATAGCACACACGCCATCTCCACATTTTCCTGCACAGAAATATGAGATATTAAATTATAGTTTTGAAAAACAAACCCAATCACATCGTTGCGATAGGCGTCCCAGTCTTTGTCTTTAAAATGTTTGGTGCTAGCGCCGTTCACAAAAAGGTCGCCCGAGGTGTATTTGTCAAGTCCGCCCACTATATTAAGCAGCGTGGTTTTTCCGCAACCCGAATGCCCTAAAACAGAAACAAACTCGCTGCTTCTAAATGCAATGCAAACCTCTTTTAGCGCCACTACTGCATTTTCACCATCGCCATAAATTTTGGTTATGTCTTTTAAATTTAACACTTATTGCTCCTAAGAAAATAGTTATATTATATTTTAATATATTTAACGATTATTTTCAAATCAATACATTGCGAATTATAATCTTTTTTGTTCTATGTAACATTAATATATTTTTTTTCGTTGCTGTCCAACACAGCGAGCGCAGGGAAAAACATACCATTAACTGTGCGAGAAAGTGTTGAAAAACTCATAAAAAAATTAGAAATCCATAAAGAAAAATATATAAACAACTTCACGAAAACATGTTAAAAAACACTTGTCAACGACATACTGTAAATATTGCAAGCGCAGGAAAAAACATACCATTAACTGTGCGAGAATGTGTTGAAAACATCATAAAAAAATATAGCAATCACGCAAAAAAAATATAGCGAATGTAAATAAAAATCCTGATGATAAAAGATAAAAGTTCGGATATAATTAAACTAAATTGTTGCATAAAATAAATTTTTAACGGCATACAAAAAAATGTAAATATCACATAAAATAAATTACAAATAATATATATAACAGATGATAACAATGAGAAAATAAATTATAAACATTATACAAATAAATTATTAATGTCATATAAAGAAACGCTAACATTACACAAAAAAACTCTAACTAAACGCTATTAATTTCACAACTAAATTATTAAAACAATCTATAGTGATTGATTTTTTTAATATCTAATTTTGCATTGTGAATATAAAACAAAAGCAATTATTTTAGAGTTTATTTTGCATTTTTAAAAAAATTTTTCATTATTAAACATCTAATTAATTTATAC
>CAYJCT010000122.1:0-3384 GCA_964368745.1 uncultured Christensenella sp.
TTCCACAGGACACTAAAAACAGCCCCATAAAAAATATAAGTAATGTTGTTACCAATAAATTTCTTTTTCTCATAATAACTCCACCTTTTATATATTAAACATCATTGTATAGTATATTTTTTTAAAAATCAACTATCTCAGTAATTTTATAAATTACTGTCATTTATTTAAATCTGGTAAACTTTTTGTTTTTATAACTATTTATTTAATAATTGTAACACACATTTTACAATGTTTTTTTCAAAATCATATTACTAACAACTTTTGATGTAATATACGAGTTTGTCATACCCCATTTATTAAATCCCGTTAAAACATATACATTATCTAAAAAGTTGCTATACCTTCCAGCATAAGGCAATCGGTCTGCCGTCATGCAATCTTGAGCGCTAAACCTAACAACCTCGCTATAGCCCTCAAAATGTTTTTGCAAATGTTTTTCCACTATTTTATATTTGCTTTTATATGGTTTTTTGCCCGTTCTTATGTCAGGGCCTAAACATAACACGCTATCTCTTACTCTTCGATATTCGTACCCATTTTTATCGATACACTCATAGGTTTTACCTTTTGCAAAATCTTTTTGACTTTCTCGCGGCTTGAAAACAATGGTATAATTTTGATCTTGATAAAGTTTAATAAAATAAAAACCCGGGAAATTTATAAACGGAAAATGAGATGCAACCACAAAGTTTTTTGCACTAACCACAGCATCACCAATTTTTATTGACTTGCCATCAGGTTGTGTTTTAACCATAGTATGTTCAAAAATTTTGCCGCCATTTTCAATAACAGAATCCACAAGCCCACTAAGTAGTAATAATGGATCAATCAAATATGCATCCTTAACACTTAACGCCTTTCTAATTTTAAAAGGCAATCCCTCCTCCTCAATAAACTCTGTATTTTCGCCCAGTTTTTTTAGCGACAAATATTCTTTTTTTAACTTTTTCCCTCCACAAATTTTAGTTGAAAACAAAACAAAGTCGGTCTTAGTTAAACCGCAACTAATTTTTTCTTTTTCAATAATATTTCTAATTTCTTTGATAGCATTTTTTGTGTCAGTTAAATATTGCTTTGTAATGCTTTCACCGTGTTTGCAAATCAACTCATCATATAACAACTCTTGTGCAAAAGTTAAAATAGCAGACGAGCCTTTTGTGACACCGCTGCCCAATTCACTCGCTTCCAAAACACACACTTTTTGCCCCGCTTTAGACAAATGATATGCACACCAAAGCCCCGCAATTCCTCCACCTATTATCAAAGTGTCGCACGACAAATTTTCACTCAACTTGCCAAACTTTTTAATATTGTTTTTCCATATAGTTTTCATAAATAAATTTTATCCATTTATAAACTATTTAAACAAATTTTTAAAAGCAGAATTAAATTAAAATTTTTAAGTTTTATCGTACACTTTGTTTTTGTTTAACAACAAAACAAAATATACGAAAGCCCCTTACCAATGTTTAGTTGCTGATATTTTTTATATAGATTTAATTTATTTTTAAGTATAATCAACAATATTTTCAGCCAATTTACACACGAATCCAAAAATAATAAAATTAACTTTTAAGTTTGTTACATTTCCAAAATATGTTATAATAAGTGTTGTTTTAAAGGTATAATGCATATGTTAATCTTAGATGTGAATAAAGTCAATAAAAATTTTGGGTACGGTTCTCTATTTGAGAATTTAAGTTTTTCACTCAGTGATGGTGAAAGAATATCTATTGTTGGCGCTAATGGCTGCGGAAAATCAACCTTGCTTAAAATGATTGCTGGTATTGAAAAGATTGACAGTGGAACAATCAACATTAAAAAAGATGCAAAAATCGCATACTTGGATCAAACCGCTCCAGATACTTTCGACAACAGATTAGTAATTAATGTTTTGAAAGACACCTTTTGCAATTTAATCGAATTACAGAGAAAAATTGATATCATTCTTGATAAAATGCAAACAGAAACCGACACAAAAGAGCATGAAAAATTATTGAACCAATATGGAAAACTAACGGAAAAGTTCGAACTTGATGGCGGATACGACATTGAAACTAAAATATACACCGTCTGCAGCGGACTAAACATTTCTGAAAATATGCTAAATCAAAACTATAATAGTTTGAGTGGCGGAGAGAAAACTTTGGTTCATCTAGCAAAAGCACTACTTATAAAACCCGATCTCTTCCTACTAGACGAACCCACAAACCACCTAGATATCGGACGAATTGAATGGCTGGAAAACTATATAAAAAATTTTAAAGGTGCAATTGTCACAGTTTCTCACGACAGATATTTCTTAGATAGAATAAGTAACAAAATTTTAGAAATCGACAATGGTCAGGCAACTATTTATAACACAAACTACTCAAATTATTTAGAAGAAAAAGAAATAAATTTTCAAAAACAAATGACTGACTACAAAACCCAACAACAATATTTTAAAAGAATGGAAGAGCAGATTGACTATTTTGCACAAATGGGAATGGCAAAAAACAGTTCCACTATGACTAAACGAGCAGCCAGTTTACAATCAAAACTCGACAGAGAAAAAGCAAAAGCAATCAGACGCCCACAAGAACAAAAAGAAATTAAAATGGGTTTTTATGAACTTCAAAAATCCAGCAAACGAATTTTGGAAGTTAATAATTTAACAGTATTTACAACTGACAAAAAAATCATTGACAATGTCAGCACATACCTACAAGCAAGTGAAAAAGTGGCTATAATTGGCGATAATGGCAGCGGAAAATCCACATTCATCAAAACCATTTTGGGCAAACAAACTCTTCCTCACACGGGAGAAATAATTATTGGTCCCAGTGTGAAAATTGGATATTTACCTCAAATTATCGACTTTGAAAATAGTAGTGATGAATTGTTGGAATATTTTAAAAATGAAACTTCACTTGGAGAACAAAAAGCGCGCGCAATCCTATCACGATTCCTGTTCGACAGAAGCGATGTCAACAAAAGAGTTGCAGACCTATCTGGTGGAGAAAAAATTCGTATCAAACTTGCCACTCTGCTTCAAAAACAAGTCAATACTCTTGTTTTCGACGAACCCACAAACCACATTGATATCCCCACAAAAGAAACTCTGGAAGACGCAATGTCTGAATTTGATGGAACTCTTTTGTTAATTTCCCACGACCGATATTTTATTAATAAATTCGCTCAAAGAATAATCGAATTTAAAGACGGCAAAATTACAAATTATATTGGAAACTATGAAGACTATAAACTGGTAAAAAACAATTCCTCCAAATTCGAAAAATAAAAAAACCAACTTTTATATTTATAAAACCTTAAAAAAAACATGAGTTGTTAGATTATAATATTTTTATTAAAAAGTATTTGTTAAGCAAGTTCTTTAAC
>CAYJCT010000123.1:0-3311 GCA_964368745.1 uncultured Christensenella sp.
ATAATAAATTTAATAAAAAAAACAACGATTAAAGTTTTATTCTTATATCAGAAAGATATGGAATAAAACTTTATTTTTTATGATTTTAAATTATTGAAGTGCAACATCAAAATTAAACAGAACATCAAACTAAGCACAATATTAAGTTAAGCGAAGTGTCAAAACTAAGCACAATATTAAGTTAAGAGATTCATCAAATTTCGCTCAACACCAAATTAAATCCATATCAAAGTTAAGTGCAACATTAAACTAAGCCCAACCTCAAAATTAAGAGCATATCAAAAAATTTTGCACTGTTTTTTCGCAACATTGCCCATTGACAATGGCATGCGATTTTGATAACATATAATCCTATGAAAGACATCACATTATTTTTAGACATCGACGGAGTGCTAAACCACTTTTCTTGGATGAAAAGTCATATAACAACATCGTCGGAAAAACGAAAACAAAATAATAGCAACCTGTTTATTTGCCCCGACAATGTTTTGGCACTAAATTTTTTGCTGACTAGTTTACAAGAAAAAAACTATCAGCCGTCAATTGTGATTTCTTCCACTCATCGCTACTACATGTCGCGCATTGTTTCAAAACTAAAAGAAAGTAACCTAAATTACAAAAATGATTTCAACCGCACGCATCTTGCCCCACTAATGCAACGCGGCTATGTGATTAGTAAATTTATTAAAAACAATAATGTGGACGAGTTTATTGTAATTGACGATCGCTTGCATGAAATAGATAATTTCATAAACAAAGACAAAATTTTATTGTCCGACGGCTTCTTCAACGGCGGACTAACGCACGAAAATGTTTTCACCTACATAAACTCCCGCTTTGGTAAAAACACTAAAACCAAAAATGCAGACTGCGAAAAAGCAGACATTCAACCAGACAGCCAGCATGAATTGCAAGATGAAAAAAGCCTGCCGCGCTCCAACGAAAATGATAAATTTTCAAAGAGCGCTACAGACAATTTTATAAATTCCGAAATGGACAAATTAATAACAAATAATTTAGATGCAACCACTAACGAGCAAGAAAGATAATTTCTTGCTTTTTTTATTTAGTTGACAAATTTGGCACTAAACAACATACAAAACAATCTTCAAATTATAAAAAAGATATGTTTCTTAACCTTCAATCTGCTTCACATGATTCCATTTTTTCAAAAAAGAAACACCAATTGTGTGCGGACCAGTGTGAACGGCAGTGGTGCTGCCAATGCGAGCAAGCCTGAAAAACTTTTCGTTTAGCCCCAGTTCTGTTGCGCACTGAGTAATCAACTTTTTGCCCTCATCAATGCTACTGCTATAGCCAACGGTATACATATATTCTTCTTTGCGTTCGCTGGAGTTTGCAAAATGTTTTTTCATTTGCTCAATAATTTTTTGCACAGTTTTTCGCATTCCCATGCCCACACCACCCGAGTGCAGTTCCCCCTCTTTCATTTGAATGATGGGTTTTAGATTAAGCGTGCTTGCCACAAACGACTTAAGCAAACCAATCCTGCCGCCTTTTCTTAAGTAATCAATGTCGGCAACCGTGAACATAATTTTTGCATTAGCGTCGAGTTGCGGAATTTTATCGAGAATCTGCTGATGTGTGAGTCCCGCTTTTACCATGTCGTAAACAGACAGCACCAACATACCCTGCAACGCCGAGTTGTAGGTGGAATCCACAATGGAGATTTTAGCATCTGGATATTTTTCTATCACTGCATTTCGCGCCACCGAAGCAGACGAAAAAGACCCACTAAATTTACTGGAAATACACACGCAAATAACACTCATATTCTTTTTTATAAACTGCTCGAATGCTTTGCTATAGTCTTCCACTGAAGGGCAACTGGTTTTGTAGCGCAGCGAGGAGTCGGCATTTAAGTTGTCATAAACCTCATCCACCGTCAATTTTTGCTCCGCTCCCGATTTTGCATCAATCACATAAAAAGAAACAACTTTCATGTTTTCCTTAACTTCTTCCTTGTTTAAATCACATGCATCATCACTTATAATTGCAATTTTTTCCATATTTATCTTTTATCCTTTTTAGTAAAATTGAAATTGGATTTATTTTTAAAACACAAAGCAAACAACCCGCTTTGATTAATATTAGGCTATTACAAAGCGGCAAAAAAACAAACCTACTATACGCATCTTTTAATCCATTCTTTTGTGTGTACTAATAGAAAAAACAAAAAACCACTCTACTAATTGTGGAGTGGCTCTCTACCCGCCATCAAATAACATAAAAATTCGGCATTTAAAGCAGTTTTGCACCAAGAATGCCTGCGTCGTTCAGCAATTCGCCTAACACCACAACAGTTTTCACTTTGGTAGGATATAGATGACCGTTTGCAATTTTTGTGGTTAATCGCTTCAGCCTGCCCACCAATAAATGAGCCACTCCGCCGCCAATAACAATTTTTTCAGGATGAAAAACATTGATAAGCGAAATTAGCGCTTCACTCAAATTGTTCAAAAATTCTTCCACCACATTTGCATAGAGTTCATGCTCTTTTTCTCCGTCGAAAATTTGCTTTACATCGGTAATAAAATATTTATTTTCGTCTTTTTTTCCCGCGCTTTCACTCTCCACCAAATCATAAAAGGTTTGCATGATTCCCTTTGTGGAACAATACATGTCCACACAACCCGCTCTGCCGCACTGGCACGCTCTACCACCACTCTTTAGCGTCATGTGACCAATTTCTGCCACTGCATCGCGCCCGCCATCCACCAACCCATCAAACACAAATGCACCGCCAAAACCCGTGCCGATGGTAATATAAATTGCGTTTTTAACATTTTTTAATGCACCCATTTTTTGCTCTGCCAAACACGAGGTTTTTCCATCGTGCGAAACAATAACATCGCAATAAAACTTTGTCTTAAAAGGCTTAACTAAATTAATATTTTTCCAATTTAAGTTAGGGCTAAAATAACACATACCCGTTTTTTTAGAAACACTTCCCGGACACGCAATTCCAATTTTGTATAGATATCTTTTATCGATTTTTAACTTTTCACAATTATCATTAATTTTTTCCGCCAAGTCCTGCAAAAAAACATTGGCCGATACTCGCTTGTCTGTGGTAATGTAAAAATGATAAATTTTTTTATCATTTAAAAACAGTGCAACTTTAGTATTTGTGCCACCAATATCTATGCCAATTGTATACATATTCCCCTTCCTTCTCACCTGTTTTTTTGTGGTTTATTTTCATTAAACTTAAAAAAAACTGCAAGTAGATTAAAATTTTTTTGCTAATGCAAACAAAATAAATATTTTTTTAAAATAGGTTTATTAAT
>CAYJCT010000124.1:0-3251 GCA_964368745.1 uncultured Christensenella sp.
GTATACTACAAAAGGCATAGATTATCAACACAATGATTTATATAATTAAAATATTGAAAAAGAAAGGAGTATTCCTATGAACAAAACAAAAAAGGCACTTATTGTATTCGGCGGCTGGAAAGGTCATGATCCCTGTGGCGTTGCGAACGTATTTGCAGAAATCCTCGAAAAGGAAAATTTTGCGGTAACAAAATCGGATTCTCTTTCTCTTTCATGTTTTTGTTTCATCTCATGCATAAAATCAAGATAGTCTAGTGCTGTGCCACAATTTTCAACCATGTCAAAGTGCGCTTGTTCATCCGCGCCCGACACCAATGCCGCAAAATTGATATTGTCAATAACTGTGCCCTTATCCAGCGTAATTCGGCCGTGAGATAACACATCAGCGCCATAAACGCAACTAGCAAAAGAAATGTTGTCTTTTACTGTGCCTTCGTTTATCACAATCTGTCCGTGAGAAAGCACATCTGCTCCTTTGAAATCATTGCGAAGAGCAAAATAGATATTTTCTGCCACAGTCCCCCACTTCATAACAACTTTCCCATGAAGTGGCACAATCGCGCCTTTAACATAATTAGGAAATAAAATATTGTACTTCACATCTTTAGTTTCAGCAGTTGCAGAACTTAGCGCTTCAGCATCCAGCCCTGCCAAATTAGTGCACGCAAGTTTAAACAAGTGTTCCGCATTTTTACTTTTTAAAACAATGTTTTGAAGAAGTTTGAAAAGTGCTGTTGTTTGCAAAGCAATTTCACCGTTTTCAATTGTAACTTTAGTTTTTTTCGATTCGTTTTGCATCAAGTCCAAAATCGCGTCAATCTCGATTTTTTGTTTCATAATAACCCACCTGTATATTATTTTACACATGGTCATTTTAACACTTTTTATAAAAAATTGCAATACCCAACATTTTTCAATGTTTGAACGGAATAAATGGCATGTCTATGCAGGCGTAATCAGAAAATTTGATGTTCAAAAATTCGTCGATTGCCGTTTTTGCCACGCGGGACACATCATAAATTCTTTTAGTCCCATCAGCAGTTATAACCAGCGGATTAATATATCGCGTTTTTGTTTTAATGGCTTTGCAATATTTATTTTCCATTGCACTGTCACAATCAAATACGCCTGTGGATGCCATAAAATTTTTAAAATTGGTTTCTATAATCGGGTCGCCACACTCTCTAATTTTAGCAACCATGTCCCACTCCGACATAGTGTACATATCTTCTAAATCAATATGATTTTCTCTATACATGTTTAGCATAGTGTCGGCAATAAACTGCATTGTCAACTTGTCCCTGTTGTCAATCCAACTAGGCCACAAAGTGCTGGCCTTAACCACAAAAAACTCTGCAATCTCAACCGTTTTAAACGCCAACTCGGCTGTTTCATGCTCATCTTTTGCCACAATTAAGTCGTCATAAATCTCTTTGATTTGACTAAGTGACCAAACATCTTTCCAAAAGACGCCATTTGTTAAAGTATAATCCAGCCTGTCGGCAGACAAAGCGGGAGATGAGTTATCGGCAATGGGATAAAGTTTATAGTCCACAACCTCGTCAATGGATATTCCGTCTCTCTTTAAAAGTTCCATAATTTCTGTAGAGTTAGATATAATTTCGTAGGTTTTGTCTTCCGTTGATTCCTGATTTTCGTGGTCGCCGTTCATAAAATCAATGCAGTGTTTGAAAACTGGCGTGGCAATATCGTGAAAAAGACCCGCCAGCGTTTGGCGCATATCTTTTGTGAAATTCCAAATAATTAAAGCCACTCCAATGCTGTGATCCAAATTGGAACACAAAAATTTTATATCAAACAAATTTGTGTAATTGCAACCACAAGATATACTGGTGCAAGCCAGCCTTTGCATAGGCGGAGTATTGATATAATCCTTTAAAAAATCGGGAAAATCGTTGCTTAATATTTTATAATATTGCTTGCAAAAATCATTGCTGGAATTTAAGTTGGTGCCTAAAAAATCTAAATTCATTTTTTGTCCTTTTTATGTCCATTAAAAATCTGTTTTCTTTAGCCTTGCGCTTCCCTGCCAGCATCCGATTCAAACTCAAACTGCTTATTGAAGTTAAGAAACATATCAGCGTTTAGCCCCTCATTTTTAGCATCAATAACATAATTTTCGCCAAAAGTGTCATGGTATTTGCTTGTGGTGTCGTTCGTTACAATTAAAAAATCGTTATATTTTACAATGTTTGTGATGTAGTCGGTTATGTTTTGAACTTCTTTTAGCGTGTCGTTAGAGGGTAGAATATAGTCATACATAATGTTTTTTGGCATACCTGCAGTGACTAGTTGAGGCACGAGTTCGTTGTCGAAATTTAATTTTTCGTTATATTTAGTTATAATAGCAAACACTTCATTTTGATTTTTTGTTTTAATTTCAGAAATAAAATTTGCCAAATTAGATGTGTATTCAGGGCAAAATGCGCGATGTTCTTTTTTGTTAAAAAGTTCGCTCTCAAAATGCTCTTGCCACGCGGGATGATTCTTTAAAATATCGCGTGCACCTTTTAAATATTGAAACCTCATAACCTCGTCATTAACAAAACGAGGATGCGTGCCATAGAGCGCATACTTGTTATATTTTTGCCAGTCGGCACTAGAAAGAGTTTCTGTGTTTAAAAATATATAAGTTCTATTTGATGTCATATTTATCTCCTACAAATATTTTATCAAATTTCAACATTTTTTTCAAATGAAATAAAAGGTGTGAATTAAATTTAGATAAACTGTTTTACTAAAAAAGTTTATAGCATTTAAAGCATAGTGAATAAGGGAAATTTATTTTTTTCAAAAAATTAAAAAAATTGCAACATTTGCAAAAAAATACTTGCAATATATAAAAATATTTGATATATTAGTGATACATTCGAGGTTGGACAAACAACTTTTGAATAGCGTGGGAGTTTAGCTCAGTTGGGAGAGCATCTGCCTTACAAGCAGGGGGTCATAGGTTCAAGTCCTATAACTCCCACCAAAAAATCATTTGCCTGCTCTAATTTGGGCAGGCAAAAAATATGATTAGACCAATTAATTTGTTTGACCGCCTTGTGAACACAATTTGATTTCTTTACTTTTATAATTGTTATAACTAAACCAATTTAGCAATGTATACTGCCCTATTCTCTTTTAAATTGTCAGAATTAAAAAAATTGGCATAAAATTACTAAACAACATGCGGGAGTGGCTCAGTGGTAGAGCGTCGCCTTGCCAAGGCGAATGTCGCGAGT
>CAYJCT010000125.1:0-3233 GCA_964368745.1 uncultured Christensenella sp.
GTCATGCATTCGTGTTAGTTCGTTTTTAATGTAGTTGTCAAAAATTATTGGTCTTTCAAGTTTTATAATATCCAGTTCTTGATACACACCTATATTTTTTAAAATGTTAGAAAACATCCCATCAATAAAATAATTTTGTTTGTATTCGCTTAGTAGGTTAAACTCAATCGGTTTTATTTCAATAACGCCAGTAAAGCCACTTTCTTTTTGGCTGATTAAATTATCTTGAATCTTTGCATAAGGGACAATAGAAGCTATGTTGCGTTTGCCTTTTTTCATTTTTGAAAATGACTTTTTTGCAAATAAAAATTTTAAAGCATAACCTAAAGCGTTGTATAACTTAATATCTCCAAGTGTAATGTAAAGTGGCGCTACAACAATTAATATAGTCATTGAAATTATCCACTTTTGTGGAAGGTTGCTAGACACCGCCAAGGATAAAAAAGCAAGTGAAATAACTGCAATAATAACATCGGTGATAGTAACGCCTTTATAAAATTGAAGTTTGATTTTAGTGTTTTTCGGTATTATTCGCATTTGGTTGCTCCTTTGCAATATTTGGTTTTTTTAATGCTTGCGGATGATTTAAAAGTGTTGTGCCTTTAATGGCATTGTTCATTCGTGGAATAAAGTTTTTACCAGCACCCACAATTCCGCCAGTGGCAAGGTCTTTCATAACTCCAAGTGGCATGCTTGCAAACCTTGAAGGCATTTTTCCATAACGAGATGCTTTGGTTGGATTTGATGAGATTACACCATTTCCCACAGAGCCACTAAAAGTGTTTTTTAGTCCACTTGTCAATCCACCTGATTTATTACTATCCATAAATTGCTTACCGCCCAAAATTGCACCACCGATGCCAAGCGCTGTTGCACCAACAGCTCGTGTTATGTTTTTACCAGTTCTCATGTTTGCAACGAGTTCTCTTGTTTCGCTACCACCTGAATGACTGCCAGTTAAGTTTGCTATTACTATGTTTGCTTTGGTTACAGCAAATGCTCCGCCTATCAAAAAGAGAATTTTTACTATTCCATTTTTAAAAGCATTTCCAAAGAAAGCAATTTGCTGAACTTGTGGAATAATTATGAAAAATAAATTCATTGAAAGTATAATCCCATAAGCTCCAAGCACTTTGCCGATTAGCATTTCTTTCCATTGTTTAAACCTTTGACCATCATCAGTGGGAATTGTAGAAACACTTATGGGCGACACTATGTAGAGCAGTATAATATCAAAAATTCGCTGAATGAAACTTATAGCACTCATAACAAACATTACAAGAATCACAAGGCTTCCAATTATTCCAACAAAAAAGTCAAGGCTTCTTATTTCATAATAATCGCTTACAACACTTGCATCGTTATAATCTAGTTCACCAGTAATAAACTTTATTTCAATTTCTTGTCTTTCGCTTTCATTTCCTATGTAGGCATAGTAGCCACTTGTAACTAATATTTGTCCACCAATGGTTGCCTCTTGACCTTGCTCTAAAACATAAGGATTCATACTTTTATTGATTGAAGAAACAACTGTATTTGAAAAGGTGATTCCTGCAATTAAAAGAAATGGAACAAGTAAAAAGATTATAAAACTTTGACAAGCCTTTCCTAAAATTAAAGTTTTGCTTTTCTTATTTTCACCATGAGCGTATTCACTTCGAATTATTGCAACGATAACAAAAACTATAAGCAAAATAACTGCTATAAGTAGCACCATCCAAAAAGCTTTTTTTACAGCATCTGAAAGTAAAAAGTGCGACAGTAAATCTGATTCTTCACCATTAACATTAATTGGATCAATTCCTGCTAACATATAAAAGATTTCTTTTATAAAATCGATGATATAACATATAGTTTTTTGTATTCCATACAATAAATCAAAAATCCAGTTTGTAAGCCAATCCATTTTTACTCCTCTAAAAAGATGACAAAACTATCAAATTGAAAACTTGTTTTTTCTTCATCATCTTGTAAGTTTAGTTCCTCTATTTCAATGTAAAAATCAGTTCTTAAATTGCAGGTGTAAGTGATATCAAAAAACATTTCAATATCACTTACAACTCCGCCAGGAAGATTTTTTGTTTTGGATGAAACTATCTCTTCATCAATATAAGTTGTAAATTTAAGTGTGCAATTTTTTGAACTTCGAACAATAAAAATCACTGCTTTAATTTGACAACTTTGATCAATATAAATATCTAATTTGCGGTAAGGTTTACTTTGAATACTTGTGTTAAATTGTGTATTGTCTACCAAAGTTTTCATCTGATAAAACACACTATTTCCATCTTCATCTAAAGCATCTACGCCACTAAAAATTTCAGTGTATTGTTTTTCAGAAACAACACCTGATACACATGCCGATAGGCAAAAAGTGGAAGTTAGAATTATTAAAATAAGAGAAAGCATGTTTAAATTTTTGAAAACTTTTTTCATTTAATTTTTCCTTTAAATTATTTGGGTTGATACCCAGTCTTGTAATATTGGCATTAAAACTTTAAGTCCAACTATTAAAACAAAGATGACAACAAAACCGATAATTGCTCCTATTAAATCTTTCTTCGCTTTTTCTCGAGAACCTGCTTCGTCGCTCTTTGCAAGTTTTACTCCAAGCACGATACAGTAGATTGTTCCCACTGCTCCTACAAGACCAATTGCTGGCCAAAGTATTGCGTTTAAAACTTCTAACACAGGTGCAAGCACGGGATTGAAGTTAATCGCTGCTAATAAATTTTTCATTATATATTTCCTCCAAAATTTTTTTAAATTTATCTCAATCATTTTGAAGTTCTTTTAATAAAAATTACCGCAAGATATGATGCAAGCATCATGCTGAACTTCCTCGCTCGGTTGTGTATGACTTCATTCACACGCAACTCTCACTCGTTGTTCAATAAACTGGGTTTCCCAGTTCTATCAGAAGCTGAGGTGCAATATCAATTTGTTTCAATTTGCAACAAATCAAATTGGGACTGTTGCAAAATAATGCTGGTTTTTAGGGGCTTTCAGGCACTAAAATTGCATTTTGTTGCACCTCTTTTCCTGCTTAGTATAAATATCTCAATAAATACCTTATAAAAGGCTACCTTTTCTCAATACTGTCTATTTCTTCGATTGTTTCTTCAATTGTTAAAATCTCTGCATTCTTTTTGTAATAGCCTATTTTATTTCTAGCCAAAAATATAATCAGCAGAACAACCAAGGCTAACATTCCACCAAAAAGTGCAATGCTT
>CAYJCT010000126.1:0-3225 GCA_964368745.1 uncultured Christensenella sp.
CATGGCGTTGTCTTTGATCGAGTTTTTTGTTACCACCACATCCACGCCCAAACCTAGCACATTTTCAATAACTACATCATTGATTTTTGCAGACGGCAGTGCTATTTTACCAATCTGATTAAGAACCTTAAAAATCATGTCTTTTGGCACAGCGGCGGTGGTTTTAACTGACACCACTCCCTCGTCGGTGCGAATCAAACTGGTCACCATTCTGCGAGGAGCAAAAACTTCTTCCATAGCGTATTCCTCTCCACGCGGACACCTATTGCCCGAAACTGACACATTCTCTCCCTCCACTTCCACATGAAGTTGGCAGCCTATGGGACATTTGATACACACAAAATCCATAACTTTTTTCATTTTTTTCCTCTTTGATTGGTTTTTTTATGTTGCTTTGATATTGGTTTATTATTTATTTATATTGTGGTTATGATATTTAAAATTGATTTTGACATTATAACTTGCTTGTTTTTATTTTGATTCTAAACCTCTAATTCCTAACCAATTGTTAAGAATAAATTGGAGCCGATTTTGCTTTTGTCAACTTCCACTTCCAGCATTTCTCCACTGTTTAAACTCAAAAAAAACTTCTTCGCAATCACGGCGTTGTCCGAATAAACCAGTACGCTTTTTTGCAGAATTTTTTTATTGACACGAAAATAAATTTTCACTTTTTCGTTGTTTTTATAAACCACATTAGGTATGGTGTATCTTATGGAATCATCTTTTTCCACCGTTATTGGAGTGGTTTTGTCAAGCAATCCTAAAGCATTAAGCGCCGCCGAGCGCCCAGCAATAACCCCTTCTTCCGACACATTATCCACCAAATCATGAACATGCAAAACATTTCCACACGCAAACAGCCCCGGCTTTTTCGTTTCGCGGTATTCATTCACAAAATACCCCTTGGTGCGAGGATTTATATCCATTCCCAGCACATTATTGTTTTCGGGAATCAACCCCACCGACAAAAGCACAGTGTCGCACTCCATAAACTGTTCGGTTTCTAATATTGGCGCAAAATTACTGTCCACTTTTGCAAAATAAACGCCTTCCACTCGGTTTTCGCCCACCACTCGCGTGATAGTGGTGCTAAAGTGAAGTGGTATGGAAAAATCATCCAAACACTGCGTCACATTTCGGGCAAGACCGCTGGTGGTTTCCATTATTTCAAAAACTGCCAGTGTTTGCGCACCCTCAAACACCATTCGGCGCGCCATAATTAGTCCAATGTCGCCGCTGCCCACTATCACAACTTTTTTGCCCGGCAATTTGCCGTAAATATTCACCATTTTTTGTGCTTGACCTGCGGTTAGAATGCCACTGGGTCTTGTGCCTGCAAGCAAGATATTGCCTGCCGTTCGCTCTCTGCAACCCATGGCAAGCACCACGGAGGGCGCAGAAATTGTTTCCAGTTTGTTTTCGTTTATATAAGTCACATTGTTTGCGTCGATTTCCAGCACATAAGTGTCGCAAAGCACATCCACATTTGACTCGTTCAACTTATCCACAAACCGTTGCGCATACTCAGGACCCGTCAATTCCTCTCCAAAATAATGCAAGCCAAAACCATTGTGGATGCACTGGTTCAAGATGCCACCCAGCGTTTTTGCCCTTTCAATTAGCAGAGTGCTAGCAGTTTTGGCGCTTTCAATTGCAGCAGCAATGCCAGCAGCACCGCCGCCCACCACAATTACATCATAGTTTGTCATAATTCCCTCCGCTTTTTATGTCACTGGTACATTGTGCACTACCGCGATTTTCTTTTTCCACTTCAAAAAAGTCTAGGTTGTGCGCCCTACTCAACTCGTCCATCACTTTAAGCAAACAAAAACCACTCTGACATCGCCCCATTCCAGCGCGCGTTCTTCTTTTGATGGCGTCAGTGGTGGTGGGAGCAAGCGGACTGTTTATCGCCTCCACAATTTCGGCCAGCGATATTTTTTCACAACGGCAAACAATATTGCCATAATCTTTGTTTTTGGCAATAAGTGCGTTTATTTCGTCGTCTGTTTTGTCGTATATAGTGGTAATCGGAGTGCGCGGTTGCATCTTTTTTTCATTGTCGGGCAAATTTAGCAAATCACACGCCACATACTCGGCAATTGCAGGAGCGGCAGTTAGCCCCGGCGAACAAATGCCTGCAATGTTTATCACTCGCTCTTTAATTGCGCTTTTTTCCACCACAAAATCGTCGCCTACAATGCTGCGCGTGCCTGCAAAATTTCGGATGTTTTTGCTAAAATCAATGCCAAAAATAACATCATTTGCTTTCTCTTTAATTTCCTTGAGCCCCAAATACGATGTTTCGGGCAAGTGGTCAATTGTGTCCTTTGCGGTGGGTCCAATTATGATTTTGCCGTCAATGGCGGGCGTTATCACCACGCCCTTGCTTGTGGCAGTGGGAAGTGGAAAAATGGTGTGGGCAACAAGCGAAAACTCGCTGTCGTCCAGCACATAATATTCGCCCACCCTAAATTTCACATCATATTTTTCGCTATTTATCAGTTGCGCAACATCATTATAGCCCCAACCTGCCGCGTTTATTAGTGTTTTGGCTGCCACTTTATCAGATCTATCGCTTATTATTTCGTAGTGATCGGCAAACTCTAAAACGCTAGTTGTGTTAAAATCAAATAGAATAACTCCCCCATTTATCACGCTTTCTTCTGCGAGGGCAATGGTGTAGCCATAGGGCGATAAAATACCTGCCGATTTTGCAAACAGCGCATATTTCATGTTTTCAGTGGCGTTTGGCACCAGTGACAGCAATTGTTCACGGTTTAGCAACTCCATGTCAGGCACTTTGTTTTGCACGCCCCTATCATAGAGATTTTGGATTTTTTCTTTATCATCGCCCATAATTATGGAGCCAATACGAGAAAACGGCACGCTCAACTGCTTGCAAAGATGTGAAAACATCTCGTTTCCGCGCACATTAAACCGCGCTTTCAGTGTGTTGGGAAGGCAGTCGAAACCTGCATGAATTAGTGCGGTATTGGCTTTTGTTGTGCCCACTGCAACATCTTTTCCTTTTTCCAGCAGCACACAACTATGGCCTAGTCGAACAAGTTTGTTTTGAATTGATGTGCCAATGACTCCGCCGCCAAAAATTGCATAATCGTAAATCATAAATATTTCCTTAAAAACTTTATAAGTTATGTTTTGAAAAAAAACCACCTGATTGTCCACAAATTCTCTTAAATTGAGATTAAATTATTTTTC
>CAYJCT010000127.1:0-3192 GCA_964368745.1 uncultured Christensenella sp.
TAATTCAATATAATTCAATGTAACTATATTTAATTCAATATCATTAAATATAATACAATTCGCATCAATTTTTAATTTTTTTGCCAGATTGCAATTTTTATAATTTTTGTCATAAGTAACTTCTTTTTGCATCCACACCAAAGGCACAAATTGGTTGGATTGCGATTCTGATGCAAACTCAACTTCTGCGACAATTAATCCTACAAGTTCATCTTGATATTCGTCGATTTCCGCCGTTAATCCGTCGTTTAGTTCAACAAGATATCTATGTTTTTTTATGGAAGGGAATATGGCTTTTTTCAAAAGTTTGTCATATCTTTTTTGTGAAATCGGGTTTTCCTTTTCCAGTCTTACTTTGCCGAAACCCACCTTTGTTGTAACAAAAAATTTATCATCCATTTTTCTTAGTCGCTTTTCAATCCAGCCAGATTTTATGTAGGTTTGAGTGATGACAAAATAATTTTGCGGTAGCATCATATCTACAACATCACGATTTTCTATTAAAAACTTTCTTTCAATTTCTCTCAAATTTAAAAACACCTTTTGTTGTATTGATATATTGTATTGATATGTTGTTTTGTTAATATTAATAACTGTCGGAAGTTCGCTACTCGCTCATCTCACACATTCGTGCGAGCCAGTGAATCCATCACTGCTTCCGAGTTTGAAATGGTGCGTCAGAATTGATTAAATGAACACATTCGCTTATCAATTCTTCCTACATTATAAATCATTAGTTTAAGTTTTGCTATCATTTGTGTGTGGTTTTGTTTAGTTATTGATAGAGAAAAAGGCGTAAAAAATGTGATATTTTTTACGCCTTAAGTAATCAAAAATTATTTTTTTACAAACAAGTTGCACTTACAATTGCCATTGCCCACAAAATCGTCGCAAGGGCAAAGTGTGGTTTGGTCCATGTCAATTCTGCAAGGGCAGTGACCTTGTTTTCTGTGTATACCAGCAATTATTCGGCTAACATATTCCGCATCGGGATTTAAAATAAAATCTTTCATTAGTTAAAAAGTCTCCTATTGGTATTTTTGCATGAATTTTTCAAGTTGGTTGGCGGTCATAAAACCTTCCACTCTGTCAATTTGCTTGCCATCTTTAAACACAAACATTGTAGGCAACACGCGAACGCCAAGAGATGCAGCAAGTGCATTGTTTTCGTCGGCGTCAATTTTTACAATGTCGAAACTATTGTTGGTTTTTGCTAGTTTTTCGAATTCCTCGCCCAGCATTTGGCAAGGTGCGCACCATGTTGCAAAAATGTCCAGCAAAAATAATTTACTACTGTTTTTTACTTTTTCAAAATTGTCTTGGTTGGTATGAATTATCATAATTAAATATCTCCTTTTTCACAAATAGTGTTAATGATTTCTAAAATATCGTTGTTTGAAAGACTATAAAAAATTTCTGAGCCTATTTTTTCGCTTTTCACTATTCCAAAATTTTTAAGTTTTGCCAGTTCTTGCGAGATGTAGGATTGCGCTTTTTTTGAACAACAAACCAGATTGGAAACATTTTCTTTTTCCTTTTTGGCAAGTTGACAAAGAATGCAAAGTCGGGTGGGATTGCTTAAAATTTTGAAAAGAAAGGCGTGTGACTGCAATTTGTTTTGGTTATTTTTTGAACCATCCATATTAGCCTCCCATTCGATTCGATAACATATTAGCACTTACTAATATGATTGTCAACTAAAATAACTATTTTTTATTTATTTGTGTTCCGTTTGACCCTTGCATTTTAATAATGATATTATAATAGATGAAAAAGAAAATTGCACAATTTTTTATGGAGGTAAAAAAAGTGAAATTAAGTGTTATAAGCGTGTCTAATTCTACAGTGCATTCCACAAAGCGTGAGTGTGAAGTTTTTTCGGGGCATGTTGCAGGCGTGTGTTATATGCCAAATGATTTTAATAGTCTTTTAATGGAATCCGTTGAAAGAACCAATCGCAGAATAAACATGACGAAGTCGGGCGGGCATCACAGTGTTTATGACCACAACCACATTAGTTTTTATCTCGACGGCATTCCAAAGGCACTTGCAATGGTGCTGAATAACGAAAAAATGTATACCACTAGCGAAAAATCAGCGCGCTACACCAAGATGAAACTAAGTGACGACGAAGAGCAAAGATATTTGAAGTGGATGGAAATATTCAGGAAAAAAATTGCTAAAAAATACAAAGACAAGTTCCCTAATTATTTTACCGACAGCAAAATTGAAAAATTGGCGCAGGAAAACGCGCGCTATTTAATTTCGATTTTTGTGCCAACTTCCATGGTTTATAGCGTGTCTTATAGGCAGTTGAATTATCTTTATGCTTTTTTAAAAAAAGAAAGCAAAAGGGCGGATAACAAACTTTACATTGAATTGCGTCCGCATTTTGAGCAACTTTCTGCAGCCATTGAAGAGTGTGGTTTTTTTGACGCTGAGTTGGCAAACGACGGAAAAAACAGGACTCTTAGTCTTGTTACTAGCCGCAACCGTGAAGAATATTTTGGCGATGTTTATTGCGTGAGATATCAGGGCAGTTTTGCACAACTTGCGCAAGCGCATAGGCACAGAACCATTGACTATGCTATACGCTTGCTAGATGAGCCTAAATATTTTGTGCCACCAATTATCAGCGATGACGCCGCTCTAACAAAGGATTGGCTGGATGATTGCGCGCTGGGAGGCGAATTTATTCAGGGTAGTTTGGTGGAAATTGTGGAGAGGGGAACGATTGAAAATTTTGTGCTGAAATTAAAGGAACGAAAATGTACATACGCGCAACTAGAAATAGATAACCAAAGCACAGCCACGCTTAATAGATATTATAATGAACTAAAAGAAAAAAATCCCACTCTTGCAAATGATTTTCTGCTGCCTTGCATACGCGGCTCTCGTTGCACTTTTCCTGACTACACTTGTACATCTCCCTGCGGATTTCCCGATGGTGTAAGCGGCAAGCGCTTGATTTAAGATAGGGGAAAGTTATAGTTTTTTATCTTAAAAACCGCTAAATTTTTTGGTGGTTTTTTTTAAGTTAGTTATTAAGAATTTAATTATTATTTAATCGTTGTTATCAATATTATAATAAAAATTGTTATCACAGTTATTGTCATAATTAATAGTATTATTACTATAATGTCATTTTTAAATCAAAACATAAAAATAAAATCTATCTCAATTAAATAAATA
>CAYJCT010000128.1:0-3171 GCA_964368745.1 uncultured Christensenella sp.
TTAGTTAGGTTAACTAAAATTATTTTTAATGTGTTATAAATTTTGTCGATGTGAAGCATTTGTTTAAGAAATCATTAAATATTCCGCTTTTTGTTTGTTTGAATGTGACAACTAGCAAATTCAGTTTGTAGAAACAGGTGGAAATAGCATTTGTTTAATTTGTCTTATTTGAGAGGGATTAAAGAAAAATTATAAAAGTTGTGGTTTTTCTTTGCGCATTTTTTTTAAGAGTGTTATCATCTATTTGTATTAAATTTTACAAACTATTATTTTACTTTTTTAAGCGCGAGTCATTATAATTGTTTCCACCTAATTTAAAGGTGTGTGAAAACAAAAATTTTGAAAAAGTGTTAAAGAAAGAAGGGTACAAGTTTTTTTGAAGTTGTGAGTGATTTTTGAGACCGAAAGACAATGATAACTAATCAAATCTGGCACAATCTTGTTAGTTTGATAGAAATTTAATCTTTTATATTTTATAATTTTTTTTAAAATTGACAAGATTATTTTTTTTAAGAGAACTTTTAGTTTATAAAATTTTAATTTTTTTTGTGTAACATAAAGGAGAAAGTTTATGGATTTATTTGCAAAATGTGATAGTTTGGAACTTGTTAAGTCAACACGCGCAAGTGGCATTTATCCTTATTTTCATGCGCTGGAAACGGGGCAGGACACTAGCGTTATTATGGACGGCAAGCCAACTATTATGATTGGGTCTAACAACTATTTAGGGCTAACTTCTCACCCCGATGTGATGAAAGCGGGAATTGAAGCAATTGAAAAATATGGCTCGGGATGTTCAGGTTCGCGTTTTTTGAACGGAACACTGGACCAACATATTTTGTTGGAGCAGGAGTTGGCTGAGTTTTTGAATAAAGAAGACGCGCTTACTTTCAGCACGGGGTTTCAGTCGAACTTGGGAATTATAAGCGCTATTGCCGGCAGAAATGATGTGATTGTGGGCGACAAAGAAAATCACGCGTCTATATATGATGCGTGTAGGTTGAGTTTTGCAAAACTTGTACGCTACAACCACAACGACATGGAAGATTTGGAGCGTCAGTTAGCATCCATTTCTGAAGACAAGGGTATACTTATTGTTACCGACGGTGTTTTTTCTATGGCGGGCGATGTTTGTAATTTGCCGGAAATTGTGAGATTGGCAAAAAAATATGGCGCCAGAATTATGGTGGATGACGCTCACGGGCTGGGCGTGCTGGGCAAGAATGGAAGAGGCACTGCGGAGCATTTTAATTTGGAAGACGAAGTGGACATCTACATGGGAACATTTTCAAAATCGCTTGCAAGTCTTGGCGGATATATGGTTGCAAAAAAAGAAGTTGTGGACTATGTTAAACATACATCACGACCATTTATTTTCTCTGCATCCATAACTCCTGCAAGTGTGGCGTGTGCCAGAGCGTCATTGAAAATACTAAAAGAACACCCTGAGCGTGTGGCAGACTTAATCGAAATTTCCAACTATATGCGCTCGCGCCTAAAGGAGTTGGGTGTGCCTATTATTGAAAACGAAATTGCAACGCCTATCATTCCTATATATACATACCAGCCGGAGCGAACTTTTATTGCTTGTAAAATGTTGCTAGAGCGCGGGGTGTATGTGAACCCTGCAATTCCTCCTGCAACACCTGAAGGCGAGTGTTTGATTAGAACCAGTTACACCGCAACTCACACCAAAAAGCAGATTGACGAGGCGGCGGAAAAAATTAGTGAAGTGCTAACCATCTTAAACAATGCATAAAAATCATATCAGGAATAATTCTTTTGCTATTTAAATAATTTATGATTTGATTTCATTAAACGGATTTTAATTTAACTCCATTCTAATTTTGCATAAAATTTGCAAAAAAAGGTGGAGTTTTTTTTGGTAATTATTTTTATTTTGCAAATAATAAAATAAATATTTTTGAGATTATGCAATATTATTTGTTTGACTAATTTTTTGTCGCTTGATATCATAATATGTAGAATTTTATATTAATTTAAAATGCTTTAACAAGAAAAGAGGTAAAAAATGAAGAAAAAAGTTTTTGACAAATTTGGTAAACTTGTTTTAGGAACAGCCCTTTCTTTCTCTATGGCTTTTTCTGGAGTTGCTTTGCTTAAGAGCGCATCTTCTTCTTCCGTGGTTTCCACTCCGTTTTTAAGCGCGGGCATTGCGCCTAAAACTTACGAAGAAGGCAGTGAGGGGGTTTCGGGAAATTGGCTGACCACAACTCAAAGTAGTGCAACAGCGCTGACACAACTTTCCACAAATATTGTGTCCACCGACGTTGAGGACAACCATTTGTATGCAATGATGGGTCACACTTATGACGCAGGCACCTACACGCTAAACAGGAGAGACGGTAGCGCAGAAAAGCCTTTTGAGATTTCCAAGCCTGAACATTTGGTTACACTCGCAGCTTTTGCTGTTCGTAGCAGTTTCACTTACAGGTTTGGTCCAGAAGTCACCGACACTGACAGTATTACAGGTGTGGATTTTTCAAAAATGTATTTTAAATTAGTTGAGAAGATTGATTTGTCTGCTCATGAATGGAGACATCCAATTAATAACTTCACTGGTGTTTTTGACGGCAATGGATTTTCAATAACTGGTCTTACCATTCTAGATTCCACTTCCGTGAGTGGCGGATTGTTTAACAACGTTATGGGCTATAACGTGGAAGGCACCACCTACAAAAATGTGGAAATTAAAAAGTTGACTATGGACGACGTGTTCATTTATGGTGAGGGCTCCTCGTATGTACGTGCAAAGGCTGCCATTGTGGGCGGAACTGCAACCAGAATAACTATGGACAACTGCTCGGTGGACGGCGTTATCTACGACCTTACCAGCACCAACAACAGCCGTGGCACTGGCGGACTTGTTAGCAGAATTGGCAGGTCATCTTTCACTGCAATTAGTCCTGACGTGAATGAAATTAAAAATTCCACCAACCATGCTCACATCGTGAGTTTAACCGAGTCTACCGGCGGAATTTTAGGATATTTTACAGGCGGCTCAACCAACGATGGTTTGGCATACCTTTTGCTTACCAACAACAAAAACTATGGTGACATAAACAATGTTGAGTATCTTCCAGAGGGCTACACACTTGTCTACAACCGCACCAACAGAGTGGGCGGAATTTATGGCGGTTACAATCAGGA
>CAYJCT010000129.1:0-3171 GCA_964368745.1 uncultured Christensenella sp.
GACTGCTAAGTTAGCAAAAATTTCGGATTTTTTAAAATTGAAGTAAAATTTAAAGCAAATATATTTGTATATTAGGAGGCGTGGGTGGGTTTTTTTTCAAAATTATTTAATGGACTTAAAAAAACTAAAGATAACCTTTCAAATAAGATTGCACAACTTTTTAAAAAGGAACTCGACGATGAGTTTTACGAGGAGTTGGAGTTTATTTTGGTGTCTGCCGACATCAGCCACGCTACCACAACTGAAATAATTGCTGAGATTAAAGCCATTGCTAAAAAAGAAAAAATCAAAACGCAAAAAGATTTTATTGATAAGTTAAAAAGCGTTGTGGTAAATAAAATTGACATCTTTGATGAATCAGATGAGTTTCCTGAGTGCATTGTGGTGGTGGGCGTCAATGGCGTGGGCAAAACCACTGCAATTGGAAAGTTGGCACACAATTTTAAATCACTTGGCAAAAGTGTGCTACTTGTTGCGGGAGACACATTTCGTGCAGCGGCAGCCGAGCAACTGAGCGAGTGGGCAAAGCGAAGCAAGGTTCGGATTGTGAAATATGCAGAGGGTGCTGACCCCGGCGCTGTGGTGTTTGACGGAATTGCAAGTGCGGTTGCAAAAAAAGATGATGTGGTTTTGGTGGACACAGCAGGCAGGCTGCACAATAAAGTTAATCTTATGGAAGAGTTGGCAAAAATTAATCGCATTATTTTGCGAGAGTGGAAAGGCAGCATAAAGCGTTATTTGGTGCTGGATGCCACCACGGGTCAAAATGCAATTGCGCAGTTTGAGGCGTTTAATGAAAGCGTGGAAATTGACGGAATAATTTTAACAAAGATGGACGGCACTGCAAAAGGCGGCGTGGTAATTAGCATCATCAACGACTATAATATACCTGTTAAATACATTGGAGTGGGCGAGGGCGTTGACGATTTGTGTGCGTTTAATGCTACCGAATTTGTGGACGCGATATTTTAAACAATTAAATTAATACTGATTTAAACACTTTTCGTTTTTTTCGATTAGTGTTTTTTTGTTTAAAAAATTTATAACTTTATTTTTCTTTTTAATATAATTTCAAAAAAATCAGTACTATTTATTTTTATATTATTGTTGTAACAGTAATTTATTATATTAACAATTTTAATTATTATTAATTATATCAATTTATTTATAATATCAATTTATTTTACATTTATTTTTTTAATTTAATGCAGATAGAATGTATTTCATCACATCTCACATTTAATTTAAGTGCATCACATCTCACACAATTTTTATCACAACAAACAATTTAATTTAACCGCACGCAAAAATATAATTTTAAAAAAATATAAAAAGTTGATAATTTGCATTGACAAAAAAGATGTGAAGTTATATAATCAGTGTCAAGTAATAATACTTTACAGTTTATTTTTTTGAGTGTGTTATGAATTTAAGTGAAAGTGTGACAATTGGAAATTTAATTGATGTTTATGGAAGTATGCTCACAGAGCGGCAGTTGATGCTGCTAAAAAGTTATTACTTCGACAATTTTTCACTAGGCGAAATTGCCTCAAATCATAATATCACTAGGCAAGCGGTTAATTTTTCAATAAAAAATGCCGTTACTAGTTTAAAAAAATGGGATGCAAAATTGAATTTGTTGGAAAAATATGAATTGATTTTGCAAAAGTGTGAAAATATTGTTTCTGTTGCTAATTGCGATCAGGTGTCTGATTTGGCAAATAAAATTGTTGAAATTGTTAATGATTAGTTATGTTTGAGGTGAAATTTGGCTGCTAATAGTTTGTCGGTAAAACTTACTCATATTTTGAGCAAGTTGAAAAACAAAGGAAAGTTAACTGAATTAGAAATAAATGAGGCAATGCGTGAAATTAGAATTGCGCTTTTGGAAGCTGATGTAAATTTTTTGGTGGCAAAAAATTTTATTAAGGCGGTAACCGAAAAAGCGGTGGGCGAGCAGGTGCTGAAAAGTTTGACGCCCGGGCAACAGGTTGTTAAAATTGTTCACGAAGAATTGACCGCTCTTATGGGCAACAAGAATGCAAAATTGGAAGTTTCTTCCAAACCTCCCACTGTGATTATGCTTTGTGGGTTGCAGGGTGCGGGAAAAACCACAGCGTGCGCCAAACTTGCTAAGTTGCTAAAGTCGCAAGGCAAAAAGCCTTTGCTTGTTGCGTGTGACATTTATCGACCGGCAGCCATCAACCAATTAAAAGTGGTGGCAAAAAATGCGGGCGTGGAAGTTTATGACGAGGGCACAAACAAACCTCAAAAAACGGCTGCAAATTCCATAGGTTATGCTAACAAATTAGGATACGACACCGTTATTATCGACACTGCCGGCAGGCTGCATATCAACGCTGAGTTGATGACTGAGTTGAAAGAAATCAAAAAAATTGTGAAACCCACTGAGATTTTGTTGACGGTGGATAGCATGATTGGTCAGGACGCGGTTACAACGGCGACCACATTTAACGAAGAGTTGGACATCACGGGTGTGATTCTAACAAAACTGGATGGAGATACTCGCGGAGGGGCGGCACTCAGCATTAAAGCGGTTACGGGCAAACCCATCAAATTTTGTTCCACGGGCGAAAAAATTGACGATATTGAACTTTTTCATCCTGACAGAATGGCGAGCAGAATTCTAAACATGGGAGATGTTATGACGCTTATTGAAAAAGCGCAAAGTGTGTATACCGACGAAGAAGCAAAAAAACTTGAGAAAAAGTTTAGAGAAAATTCCTTCACGCTGGACGACTATCTGATGCAGTTTGAACAGTTGAAAAACATGGGAAACATTTCCGATTTGCTTAACATGATTCCGGGAGCAAGTAAATTAAACTTGTCTGCAGATGCAGTGGATGAAACGCAAATTGCACGCAACAAAGCCATAATTCATAGCATGACCAAAAAAGAACGCAACAATCCAGATATTATTAAAGGCAGCCATAAAAAAAGAATTGCGATGGGTAGTGGAACCTCTATTCAGGATGTAAACATTCTGCTTAAACAGTTTTTTCAGTCTAAAGAACTGATGAAAAAAATGAAAGGCGGTGGAATGGGCGGGAAATTTAAGTTACCATTTTAATAAGTTTTATTAAAATTATTTTATAAAATTTACTTTTAAAAGAGTGTTTTTGTAATTTATTTTTAAAAAGAGTTCGTGAT
>CAYJCT010000130.1:0-3152 GCA_964368745.1 uncultured Christensenella sp.
AAATTATATACTTAAAACATTCGTCAAGTAAAGCAATTACTAAGGTATACAAAAAAAGACCCGAAATAATTTATTCTTTCGAGTCTTTTTTTAAAACATATACAATTTTATTTTTTTATGGATTGCAAATCTTTTAAATAGGCTTTGTGCCTGATAAACGCGCCATCTGCCAACTTTTTGTTTAGTTTAGACAGCAATTCCTTTTCGTCTTTGCTTAGCGTTTTTGGGCTTTCTCCCACCACCGTCACAATCAAATCGCCATACGCATTGCGTTCCAGATGTTTCACACCTTTGCCTTTTAGTTTTAAAATGGTATTGCTCTGTGTCAGTTCCGGAATTTTGATTGTAGTGGTACCTTCCACCAACGGAATCTCCACCTCGCCACCCAGTAGCATGGTGGTAAAAGGCACATAAACTTTCAATTTCAAATCATAACTATCGCGCTCCAGCAATTTGTGAGATGCAACGGATGGAATGATGTGCAAATCCCCGTCCATACCGCCACGAATACCTGCGTTTCCACCACCTCTAACGGTGATTACTCTGCCATTGTCGATACCTGCAGGAATTTTCACAGATATTGTTTTTTGCACTTTTGAATACCCATTGCCCGAACAATGGGTGCATTTTTCTTTAATCTTTTTGCCCGTTCCACTGCATGATTTACAAATTCCTGTTTTAACCACACGGCCAAAAATGGAATTTTCGGTGTATCTCACTTGACCTGCACCTGCGCATTCCGAACAAGTGGAAAATTCCGTGCCGCCTTTAGCGCCCGTGCCCGAGCAATGGTTGCACGATTCCACGCGCGGAATAGTTATTTTTTTGGAACACCCCAACACCGCTTCAGAAAAAGTCAGATTCATTTTAACCTGAATGTCATCGCCCCTAACCGCTTGGCTGGTTCGCCTTGAGTTTCCTCCGCCAAAACCGCCAAAGATGTTAAACAAA
This sequence comes from uncultured Christensenella sp., assembly GCA_964368745.1. Classification (GTDB taxonomy): domain Bacteria; phylum Bacillota; class Clostridia; order Christensenellales; family UBA1242; genus UBA11490. Next base: position 952 of record CAYJCT010000130.1, read on the forward strand.
TCGTCAAAACCGCCAAAATCAAAATCAAAATTGCCACCAAAACCCTGACCGCCTCCACCTCGGAAAAAGTCGTTGGGATTAGGGCCATCTGCCGAGCCAAACTGGTCGTAATTGCTGCGCTTTTGCTTGTCGGAAAGCACGCCATACGCCTCATTTACTTCCTTAAATTTCTCGGCAGAGTTCGCCTCTTTATTAACATCGGGATGGTACTTTTTTGCAAGTCTTCTGTATGCGCTTTTAATGTCGTCATCCGACGCGCCCTTTTCCACACCTAAAATTTTATAGTAATCTTTATTTTCAGCCATCGTACTTCCTAAATTGAGTTATTATTTGTTTTCGTCTTCGATGATAATCTCTTCGTCTTTAACTTCCGCGCTCTCAGCGTTTTCACTTCCCTCTGCCTGATGCGCTGCCGCTGCTTGTTGATACAGTTTTGTGATTATGCCCTCGTTTTCACGGCTCAAATCTTCAATTGCTTTTCTAAGCGCTTCAATGTCGTCGGTTTCAAAATCAACTTTTGCCTTTTCAATTGCTTTTTCCAATTTTTCTTTGTCTTCAGCCGAGATTTTATCGCCACTGTCTCGAAGCATTTTTTCCAGCGCCAACACCAAGTTTTCTGCCTCGTTTTTGGTCTGAATCAATTCTTTTTTCTTTTTATCTTCTTCCGCATGCGCCTCTGCTTCCTTAACTGCCTTTTCAATGTCGTTATCACTCAAATTTGAAGAAGCGGTAATGGTTATGCTTTGAGTTTTGTTTGTGCCTAAATCTTTTGCATTAACACTCACAATTCCGTTTGCATCTATGTCAAATGTTACCTCAATTTGCGGAATACCACGAGGCGCTGGTGGAATGTCGTTTAGTTGAAAGCGTCCCAGCGTTTTGTTGTTTGCCGCAAACTCTCTTTCCCCTTGCAACACATGAATGTCCACGCCCGGCTGGTTGTCACTTGCAGTGCTAAACACCTGTGATTTTTTTGTTGGAATGGTTGTGTTTCGCTCAATCAACTTGGTGAAAACTCCACCCAATGTTTCAATTCCCAGCGACAACGGAGTCACATCAAGTAGCAACACATCTTTAACATCGCCCGCAAGCACACCGCCCTGAATTGCCGCGCCAATCGCCACGCACTCATCAGGATTAATTCCTTTGTATGCCTCTTTGCCCGTTTCTTTTTCCACAGCAGACTTAACTGCAGGAATTCTGGTTGAGCCACCCACCAACAACACCTTGTTAATATTAGAATAACTAAGTTTAGAATCCTTTAAACAAGTTTTCATTTTGGAAATAGTTTTTTCCACCAAATGACTTGTTATCGCATCAAACTTTGCTCTGCTTAAATCGTACTCCAAGTGTTTAGGACCATTTGCATCAGCTGTAATGAACGGCAAATTCACTGTGGTTTTTGCAACTGCAGAAAGGTCAATTTTGGCTTTCTCTGCGGCTTCTTTCAACCTTTGCATAGCAAGTTTATCGTTAGATAAATCAATGTTGTTATTCTTTTTAAAATCGTCCACTAGCAGTTTGATAATCTCATCGTCAAAGTCGTCTCCACCCAGTTTGTTGTCACCAGCAGTTGCCAGCACTTCAAACACACCATCGGCAATTTCCAAAATACTAACATCAAAAGTGCCGCCGCCAAGGTCATAAACTAGTATCTTTTGCTTAGCGCTCTCGCCTTTGTCAAGACCATAAGCAAGCGCTGCCGCCGTTGGCTCGTTAATTATTCTAAGCACTTCTAGTCCCGCAATTTTACCTGCGTCTTTGGTTGCTTGCCTTTGACTGTCAGAAAAATATGCAGGAACAGTGATAACCGCTTTTGTGATTTTTGCACCCACATAACTCTCTGAATCGTTTTTCAACTTTGTAAGAATCATGGCAGAAATTTCTTGTGGCGTGTAATTTTTGTCGCCCAACTTAACTTTTTTATCGCTGCCCATATCTCTTTTGATACTCATAACAGTGTCGGACGCATTTGCAATCGCTTGTCTTTTTGCCACACTTCCCACCAATCTTTCTTTGTTTTTGTTGATTGCAACCACACTGGAAGTTGTTCTGTCGCCCTCAGCATTTGCAATAACAACAGCCTCGCCTCCTTCCATAACTGCAACACAACTGTTTGTTGTTCCTAAGTCAATTCCTATAATTTTACTCATTTTTTTATATCTCCTTATTTGTTTTTTTATATATTCAATTGCTAAAAC
>CAYJCT010000131.1:0-3138 GCA_964368745.1 uncultured Christensenella sp.
AAAAATCAAAAAATCACATGGAAACATGTGACTTTTTTTGCCACTTAAAAAGTGTGTGGCTTATATAAAATAAAAAAGGAAACCTATGATGAATTGGTGGGTTATTAATGGGGTTTTAAAAAAATCAAGTTGTTTTTGCTTATGTTACAAAGGGTGCTAATGTGGTGGATTTATTGAAAAGGCTGCAAAGTGTTTTGTTTTTGCAAATCAGGTGCCATAATTTTTTACGAGTTTTTTACGATGTATTCGGCAATTTTTTCTTCGTCGTGGCCGTTGTAGGAAATGTCGAAGTCGGTTGTTGCGTCGTCGTCTACGCATTCCTCGCGTGACATTAGTTCTTCGTATGTAATGTTGTCGCGGGCAAGCACGCGTTCCACGCGGGTGTCTTCGTCAATTTTTACATGGATTTTGATGTCAGATAGTGTGTAGAATTTGCTTTCATAAATCAGCACATGTTCCAAAATGTAGTAGGTGTGTGAACTGTTTTTGATATATTCGTCTAGGTATTCGTCCACGCGAATCAGCATGTAGTCGTGCCACCAGTTATAGAGGCGGGTATCGGAGTAAATAGCGTCGCTGATTAGTTTTTTGTTGAAGGTGCCGTCGGAGTTTATCACTGATTTTCCAAACAGGCGCAGGGCGTAGTCTTTCACATTTTGTTCGTGAAAAAGGTCTTCGTTTATTTTGTCTAGTTCGAAGTACACTGCGTCGGGTAGACGCTCTTTTAAGTATTTTGCTAGTGTGGATTTGCCGGAGGCGGCTTTTCCGCTTATGGTTATTATCATAACAATTCGTTCCCCTAAACTTTTTTTGTTTGTAGTTTTATTTATATAGTTTTTTTGTTTAAAATTTTAATGTGGGTTGTTTTGAAAAATTGTAAATTTTTGCAAAGGGTTGGTATTTGTAAGGTGGTAATTTTTTGTAAAGGTTTGGTAGTTACAAATGTTTATTTTTTGTAAAATATTTGAAGTGTTTGCAAAAGTATTATTAGATTTTTTTTGGTAACAACTATAAATTAGCACACAATTTTTCTTTTTCCTACGATTTTATTGTTTAATTTTGTTTAATTCTGTCCGAGGTTAAACCTCGACACCTGTCCGCTATATTTTTTCTGAAGTTTGTTTTTAAATTACTTCTAGCGGTTTTTAAGTTTAGTAAAAGCAGTGACAACAAGTTTATTATAAATATCGTTGACTGTGCGAAAAATGTTGGTTAATTAATTAATGCTTAAAAATTTGTTTTAAAAAACACTTGATTGATGTTAAAATTTAATTAAACAAAATAATATTGCAAGCAAAATAACACTATAAAAAAAGTATTACAAATAAAAAAACTCTATAAAATAAAATAGTAAAAATTAAAAGCAGACAAAATAACATTGCAAACTAAATAGTATATATTTGCCACTTGAGATATAACTAGAAATAAATTTGATGTCAAAATTTTAAGGAGAAAAATATGAAAGATATTATTGCAGGTCAAAAAAAGTATTTTTTGTCGCAAGCCACGAAAGACATTAAGGGCAGGCTGGGCGTATTACAGCAGTTGAAGCAAAGCATAGACAAGCACAAAGCCGAACTTTTTCAGTCCTTTAAAAAGGATTACAACAAGTGTGAGTTTGATGTTGTAACAACTGAGTTGGCGCTGGTATACAGCGAACTTCATTATTTTATTAAACATTTGAAAAGGCTTTCTGCGCCTAAGCGCGTGGCAACGAGTCTGCTAAATTTTCCCAGCAGAAATTATATTTTTAGGGAGCCGTATGGCGTGGTGTTAATTGTGGCGCCGTGGAATTATCCCTTTCAATTAACTTTTGTGCCGCTGATTGGCGCCATTGCTGCGGGCAACACCGCTATTGTTAAAACTTCTATAAACACAAAAAATGTGTCGGAAACAATTGGAAAAATATTGGCAGATTTCGACAGGTCGCTTATTTATCACACCTTTGAAAACGAGAAAGAGCGCGAGGTGCTTTTTGATGAGCAGTACGATTTTATTTTCTATACTGGCTCAGAAAGTGCCGCAAAAAATTTAATAAAAAGGCAGGCAAACAACACTCCCACGCCCATGGTGTTGGAGTTGGGCGGAAAAAGCCCGTGCATTGTGGAGCGCGACGCGCATATTGTTACATCGGTTAGGCGCGTGCTTTGGGGCAAGTTTTTAAATGCAGGCCAAACATGTGTTGCACCTGATTATTTGCTGATTCATAAAGACATTAAGGACGATTGGTTGCGCTGTGCGATTGATTTTGTGCGTTCCACCTATTATGAAAACGGAGAGTTGTCGTCTAATTTTACGCACATTATAAACGAAAAAAAGGCAATCGAACTGGAAGAAATGGTTAAAAAACACGGAGAAAATGTGCTTGTTGGTGGAAAAAGAAAAAAGTGCGCCGTGCATCCCACCATAATAAACAATGTAACTTTTGACGACGAAATTATGAAAAACGAGATTTTTGGTCCCATTCTTCCTGTAATTGAATACAACGAGATTTCTGATTGTGTTGCAATTATCAATGCGCGACCTACGCCCCTAGCGCTATATTATTTTTCTAATGATGAAAAAAAAGCAAGAGAAATTATGAGTAAAATCGATTTTGGAGGAGGCGCCATCAACGACACCATTATGCATGTTGCCGAAAAGCATTTGCCATTTGGGGGCAAGGGGGCAAGTGGGTTGGGAAATTATCACGGTAAGTTTTCGTTTGAGACTTTTTCCCACAGTAAGAGTGTGCTTGTAAAAAACAGGGCGGAACTAAAATTGAAATACCCGCCTCAAACTAATGCAAAACTTAAAATTATTAAAACTATTTTTAAGATTTGAGTGTGTTTTGATTTAAGTATGTTTTGGTATAAGAGTGATTAGGTTTGACAGTTTTAATTTGAGAGCGTTCTATTTTGGTGTTGTTTATTTGATTTTGCCCTGGTTTAACATTTTAGATTTGATTATGTAGATAAAATTTTTTTGTTGTTTTTTTATTGTGCTATTAACAAAACAACTGCAAAAAAATTTGCACAAGTTTTTATGATAATTAAAAAAAATACAATAAAAATTGCAATTTAGAAATGCTGAATATTGGAAGTGAAATATAAAACAAACTTGAAAATATTAAAAAGTGATTTTCAAATATTATAATAT
>CAYJCT010000132.1:0-3118 GCA_964368745.1 uncultured Christensenella sp.
TTTTTATTTACCTTGATTGCAGGGCTTGCAACGGGTGTGGGAAGTTTGATTGCATTTTTTGCAAAGAAAACAAACAAGAAGTTTTTGTCGCTTTCGCTGGGCTTTTCCGCGGGCGTTATGATATATGTGTCTTTCATGGAGATAATGGTGAAAGCAAAGGACTCTCTAGTTTTTGAACTAGGAGAAAAAACAGGAGTAAGCGTTGCCGTGTTGTCGTTTTTTGCGGGCATGTTTTTAATTGGTTTAATCGACAAGTTTATTCCCAAGCACGCAAATCCCCACGAGATAATTAGCGTGGAGGAGATGGATAGAATTTGTGCAATTGATGAGGTTAAGTGCAAGGAATACAAAAGCAATCAGGATAGCAAAAAGTTGATGCGGGCGGGCTTTTTCACGGCGCTTGCAATTGCTATTCACAACTTCCCGGAGGGATTGGCAACTTTTGTGACTACGCTGCAAAATCCCACAATGGCAATCCCTATTGTGGTTGCAATTGCCATACACAACATTCCTGAAGGCATTGCAGTTTCCGTTCCCATCTATCACGCAACGGGCAACAAAAAACGCGCGTTCGTCTATTCTTTTTTGTCGGGTATGAGCGAGCCTGTGGGCGCTGTTATTGGTTATTTAATTTTGATGCCGTTCATCACCAACTTGACTTTTGGTATATTATTTGGGTTGGTGGCAGGAATAATGGTGTTTATTTCACTCGACGAACTGCTGCCTGCTGCAAGAGAATATGGTGAGCATCATTTGTCTATCTATGGTTTGGTTGCGGGCATGGCTTTGATGGCCATAAGCCTATTGTTGTTTTTATAAAAAACTGCAATTTAAAAAAATTGCAGTGTATTTTTATAAATTTTATTTTACTTTTTACTTTTCTGTTTTCTATTTACTTATTTTTGTTTTTGTTTTTTCTATTTTTATTTTCATTTTTAGTCTGTGTGGTGAGTGGTCTACCTTTCTCTACACTTTTTTTTTGAAATGATCCAGGAATATGCATCAAAAATAGCACTAGAATCATGGCAACACTAAAAACTATCACATGGTTTAATCCGCCAAAGTCAATGGGCAAGGGATTGCTTTCTAAAAACATATGGTTGGTGCCTGGTGTAATAAATTTGTTTGCGATGTGGGCATAAGCGGTTACAATTGTTAGTGCAATCACCGGTTTGTAGAAGTTTGTCAATTTCAGTTGATAGCGCTTAACGCTTATGGAAACAAAGGGAATTGCAATTAATAAAATGTGGACTATTAACGATTCCAGTTTATTAAAGTTCAGCCCTCGTCCATTAAAAATCCAATCGGGGTATGCCATGGTGATGATACCGCCAAGGATGGCAAGCGGATAAAGGTAGGGCATGGCTTTTTTAAAATTGAAGATAACAACAAAAGGCAAAATGTAACTTAAGATGGTGCAAAGGCTAAAGGGGATGGATTCTATCCAGTTGTTTTCCCACACAAATGGTTTGATGATACCATATTTTGTGATGCGTAGCGCAAGCATTATGGACGCAAAAATATAGAGAAATACCTTTCCTGCTTTTTGATATTTTCGAAACAAAACACACATAACAATGATAAGCACCAACGGAATGGCAAACCATAAAATATGTGCCAGTTCGAAAAGTGCATAGTTGTTGTTGGCGGGTCCTGCTCCGTTAAAAAATTCATTAAAATTCATTTTTCACCTGCTTTCTTTTTTTTAAATAATATGATTTGTTTTGCTAATTTATTATATCTTGTAGTGGCTTTACTTGTATTCTCTGCATTTTTTTGTAAAAGATATGGTTTTTCGACAAAACACATGAAATTAAATACGGTATTATTTTTATTTTAACAAAAAAAAATGTTTTTTCAAAATAAACCACAGATATGTTTTAAATCAATATGTTGAAAATTGTATGAAAGAGAGGTTGCATTTATTTGATATTATATGCTTTAATTTGATATAATTCCTTTAAGGGTTAGGTGTTTATTATGAATTGTCCAAATTGTTTTAAGTCTATTCCCGATAATGCCACCAGTTGTCGTTTTTGCGGTAAGGATTTTGTGTCGTCAAAAAAAAGTGAAAGTCTTAAAGATATCAATAAAAAAATGGCGGAGCAAAAAACGCAAAAAAAGCCTAAGAAAAAAGAAGAAACCGTTAAGTTTATCACGGACGACGATTCGTATATCAGACCCGATCAAATTGAAAGATTTTCCTCTGATGATGAGACGGTTAAGTTTGTTAGTTTTGTGGAAGCAAAAGAAGACAAGCCTATTATCGCCGAAATAGACAAAAAGGTAACGCCCACTTTTGTTAAACGGAAAGAGAAAAAGAAAGATGAGTTGTTGGATGACGAAGAGTTTGACGATGAGGATTTTCATCAAAGGATTGAATCGTTAAATGCAATTTTAGACGATGAGCTGGTTAAAGAATCGTATGAGTATTTAGTTAATGCCGACATCATTAGACATGAAGCTGACCCAATGGTGAAAGAGCCCATTGAAGATCGCCCCGAGGTGTTGGTTAAAGAGGCAAAGTTAGACGCAGTTCTCTTTAAAACCAAAGTGTCCACAAAGGAAGCTTCAAAGAAAAAAAGGCTGTTGGAAGAAATTGTAAAAATGCAACAGGCTCGCCCTTATCACTTTTTTTCCAAAGAGAGGATTTTTGGATATGTGGCGTGGATAACTAGCCTAGCCGCGTTTATTTGTGTGTTGATGTTGGTGCTTTCCCGAATAGCGGTAAACGGTCTTGACTATTCTCAGCCCGTGCTTGCGTTCTATGATTTTGTGCTGGATTTTTTAGTTTTCAAAGATATTGTGGTGGTGGTTGCCATTATCTTTATGATTGTGTCGTTGTTCAATTCTTTTTTGCAAGTCTATAGCAACATTGATAAATATTCGATTGTAACCCTGCTTTGCACATTTTTTGTCTGCGCGGGATGTGTTGTTTACCTGATTATTATGAAAGATTTTTCCACTTTATTTTAAATAAAGTGTTAACAAATCCGCATTTTTGTGTTATAACATAAATGCACTTTGGAGAGTTGTCAGAGTGGTCGAATGAGCCCGATTCGAAATCGGGTATACACAAAATGTATCGGGGGTTCAAATCCCTCACTCTCCGCCAATT
>CAYJCT010000133.1:0-3076 GCA_964368745.1 uncultured Christensenella sp.
AGATTGACCAAATTAAAAACAGATATCAAAAAGAGTTTTTCAAACAACACAAAAAAGCGTAAAATTTTTAACACTGAAATATCGCTAGAAAAAAAATCCTCGGAACTGCTTGTGAAAAATTCTTATAAAATTTTTCTTAAATGGGTAAAACAACAGTTAAAAAAAGAATCGCTTCATTTTGTTAAAGTTGTTAGAGTTGTTTGGTGGGAAAAAATTACCACAGAAAGTGATATAAAACACCATGAGGAAGTTCGAAACAGGCTTTATTCCGAACATCTTGAAAGAGAACACCAAAGATTTATCAGCACATGGGATGCTTCTCCTACTCAAGATTTTAAAGAGCCTAAAATGCACCAAAGTTCATTTAAAAGAGAATATATTGATGTTAGGTTTGCGCTGTCATCCTCTCCAATAAACATTTTTAGAATTTATAAAAAAACAACAGCAATTGTTCTTTCTTTAATTTTGTTATTGTCGTTATATTTTGGTGTTGGTATATATAATTACAACACAGACTATAATAGTTGGAACTTAATTCCCACCAATTTTCACACCGAAGTAGAGCGCGGCTTAATTAACACTTACAAAATTACCAACAAAGAAACAGGAATTGAGTATACCGTTGAGAATAACTTAATTACCCATATAAAACTTTCAAAAGAAATTGAAGTTGCCGATGTGACTGAAACGCCATTTGGTCTTAAGGGCGAGAACACATTAGTACATCTTAGATTTGGCACCAATAAATTAGTAATATACGATTATATGGTACCTTCAACAGATTTTCATCATGTAAAAGAATTAAAAATTATAAGCGACAAGCCTTTTGAAAATCTGCATTTTACAAATAGCGGTTATAGTCATTTGGAAAAACTAACAATTTCTGCAAAAGAAATTAGCAAAAACAGTTTTAATAATTACACTACAGGTATAAAAAATATTTATTTTGAAAATTTAGAAATAATTGGCGAAAACGCTTTTGCGGATGCGTATATGACTAGCACTAAACTCATTATTCCTAACACGGTAACCAAAATTTCAGAAAACGCATTTAATGGTGCACATTTTAAGGAAATTGTGTTTGAACAGCGCAATTCACCCATTGAAATAAATTTGGGCGCGTTTGAAAATTGCATTACTACAGAGCCTTTAATTTTACCAGCATAGTAATATTAAAAAGCAAAAAAAACACAAACAAAGCCCTAACAAAAAATATTTGAAATTTGCTTTTTGATACAATAAAACAGCCGCCTAACTAGCGGTTGTTTTTATAATTCTTTGTTAGTACTTTTCATATAATAATCTTCTATTTTTTTTCAAATAAAATAATACTCTTTTTTTAGTTTTATATACTATATACATTCTTTGATGCAAGTGGAATTTTAGTTGAAAGGCTATTAGAAAGTGTTGCAAAATACTATTCCGTTGATCTTAGTCAAAAAAATAAAATGCGGATTAAAGATGAAAAACTTGGTTTTGCCAACAAAAAAACCAGAGTTGAACTCTGGTTTTTTAAGTGTTGGTTTATACAGCCATAGTCGTTGACTAGAAAATAACATTGTCACGCTAATTATTTGATTATAAGAACAGAAAATTCAATGTTTTTCGCTGCCTACAAGTATTGTTTCAATTGCTTAATTTAACTATCTTTGTTAAATTGGTCAAATGTTATTTTTTTGTTGTCGTTTTAGTGTTGTTGGTTTTTGCGCTCGTAATTATTTTTTCACTTTTAGTTGATTTAATTTCTTCAACATCTTTTTCAGGCTGACTTTCTTTTTTGTTTTTGTAGTTTTCTGCCATTTTCAAACCAAGGCAGTTAAGAGAATAGAAAATTACTACCATTGTAAATATTGCAATAATCACTAGAATTGGCATTAGCCAAGTTGGAACAAAAGGGAAGGTGCTGCCTGTTAAGAAAAACCAGTCATAGTGATGTGATGGATTTGTGTAAAGCAGGTTTCCCACTGTTGCCCAAAGTGCAATAACTATAATTGCAACAAAGTGACGCCATATATTTTTCCAATGTAATTGAACACTTTTTGTAGTCAATGAAAGCACTCCCCATGCAAGTAAAAGTCCGTGGAAAGTGAAAGTTTGAACTACTTTGTAGCACCATGGAGTAATTCCACCAAGTGCGGAGTTGGGGTAGGTTATGTACATTAATGCTCCTGCAAGTGCAAGTGGAACAGAAACTTCTTTAAGCCAAGTGTGTTTTTTGGTAAACTGTGCAAACACAATCACAATGCCCATTAAAGTGCAGATGTGAAAGGGTAGTTTGTCGATGTCCATTTGATTGTTTGATGTGTAAAGTGGTTGAAAAAAGAAATCCAAAATGTAAATTACAAGTGTTACAATGGCAATTGCGTTTAAAACTTTTGTTTTTGTTTTTTTAGATTTTTTTGCAAGAATGAAACTTGCGCCAATTATGCAACCAAAAATTACAAGCAAGTACGCAAAATGCCAAACTGAAAACGATGTAATTTCAATTGCATGATCTTCTCCGCTGTCTAATAGCCTAATAAAAAATTCTCTCATATTTTCTTCCTTTGTTTATTTTTTGATAACTGATTATACCACCGCATTTCTTTATTCACAAACAGTTGTTCAAAAATTATTGTAAAAATGAAAACAACTAGCAGTGCGAGCAGTCCCATTATGTATGTGTTCAGCCACGGTAAGTTTTCAAAAGGTAAACTTTGCAAATACATTGAGTTTGCTTCGCCTCTCCCAAACAACAGGTAAAGTCCGTTAATTGCATATCCATTAACTAAAAACAAAATCAAACCGCAAAAAACAGAAAAGGTATTAGAAACACGAATATTTATAAACTTTCCAACAAGCAAATAAGCACAACCAATAATCATGGTCGAGTGGCTTAAAAGTCCTTTTAAAATGTTCCAATTTAAAATGTTTGGATTGCTAGCATAGTTTTCGTTTAATACAATTCCAATAATTCCACAAAACATTCCGGAATAAAAAGTGAACTCAAACAAAACTTTACTAAATTTGCTTTGTGGTTTTTTGCTAAAAGCGCAAATTACCAGCAACCACATCATAACATTGCACGGATATATTG
>CAYJCT010000134.1:0-3056 GCA_964368745.1 uncultured Christensenella sp.
CTATAATATTTTTCTAAATCTACAATACTTTTTAACATCAATAATTTTTTTAAATACAAACTCATTCTTTTACAAAAAATATTATTGTAATGTTTTCATTCTTTGGTTTTTATCTTGTTGTTTTTTAACTGTTATTTTTATCTTATTTTTTTATCCTATTCTTTTTCACCCTGTTATTTTTCTATGATTTTTTATCCTGTTGTTTTTATAAAAAAACATCTCATAAACAAAAATAGTTTTCGTTATTTTACAAATACTTAATCTATATAGTTATTATAAATCATCTGTCGTGGAGATAATAAAAAACAAGTGGAGATAAAATTTATGACAAAAATTAATAGATTATTTTTAATGGTAATTTGTGCAATTGCGTGCGTGGGAGTGATGTCGTCGTGTGCCATTTTTGAAAAAAACAACTCCATCATCGACAAGTCCATCGACATGAGCGAGCGCCTAATCACCATTGGCGAGAACATCGATTCGGTGGAGGTTGCAAACATGGTGTCGCCTGCAGTTGTGGGAATAACCTCGTCGCAAAACGGAAATGAAACAGTGGGCTCAGGGGTGTGCGTTGCCGCCGATGGTTATGTGTTGACGAACGCCCATGTGATTGCAAACGACAACTCCATAACGCTTCATCTTTTTAATGGAAACATCATAACTTCCACCCTGCTATTCAAGGACACCTCTCTTGACATCGCCATATTAAAAGCATCCTCTGCCTTGCCCTATCTACCCTTAGAAGATGTAGATGACATTGCTGTTGGAGAAGATGTGCTTGCAGTGGGCACGCCCATTAGTTTGCTATTGAAACACACTTTCACAAAGGGGATAGTTAGCGCGCTCAACAGAACACTGAGAGTGAGTGGCAGCAGTGGAGACACCTATATGCAAAATCTCATCCAGCACGACGCCAGCCTAAATTCAGGCAACAGCGGAGGACCATTGCTTAACGCAACTGGCAAAGTGATAGGTATAAACACACTCAAAATTAACAGTAGTGAGGGACTGGGATTTGCAATTCCTGTTAAAAGTTTTCGCAGTCTGCTTGCCAGTTTTGCTGAAAACATCAACTACACCACACCCTATCTTGGAGCCTTTGGCTATGACGCTGAGATTGCCGCCTACTATCAAAAAACAAAACTAGAGAGCGGCGTGTTTCTAGAAAGCGTGGACGAATTCAGTCCGCTTCACGAAATTGGAATGCGGGCTAGCGATGTGATTGTTTCCATCAACGGAAACGAAATAAAAAATGTGCTGGACTTGCGCCACATACTATATTCGCTAAAACCACAAGAAATTGTGTCCATCGACTACTCTCAAAATGGACAAATAAAAAGCGCCAAAACAGCGCTTGACCCACATCCTGAAAACAACAAAAAAGAAGTTTTTGAAAGTAGCGAACAAGTCCGTGTTGGCTTCGATAACCAGAGCAATTTGGATGATATCAATTATTATTATAACAACGATGAAACAATACATTATGACAATTTACACGATAGTGTTGACAATTAGTTTAAACAAAATGATAATTAGACTACATTTCATGACAATTGTAATGCTATTGCAACATAATCAAATTAATCATATATATTTTTTATTTTTAAAACAACAACCCTCTTTTTGCAGTACGCTGTTGTGCATAAAAAATTATTAGAAAATTCTCATAAAAGTTAATCTAATATATACACTTCAAATAAATAGTCTAATAAACTTCTTCGTCCAAATATGATGCTGTAAGATCGGCAACATGACACAAAAGTGCAATAGGATATTTTCGATAGGCCTCGCCAATAGTATAACTGCCACCTTTAACGCGCATATCAAACCCGCCCATGTGCCAGTTGATACACATTGCCTCTTCTCTTAAAAGTTTCATAAATCCACTAATCATGTAAACAGATTTTTCGCCATGACCATAAGGCAAATCGTCTTTGATGGCGTAGTATGGTATTTTTTTCCACACCCCATCCACTTTCACATTTCGCTCATCCTCTGAGTAATATTTCACTTTACACAAGTCGTGAAGCAGTCCGCAAATCGCAATGGTTTCATCCGTCACATGTTCGGAGTAGTTTTCTCCAAACTCATCAACTATTAATTTTAAAAATCTTTTGTACACATTAATGCTATGAATACAAAGTCCGCTCTTGATGTTTGAGTGGTTTCTTGAGCTGGCAGGTGCAGAAAAAAAGTCGCTGGAGTCCAACCATTTTAATAGTGCATCTGCACCTTCTCTTTTTATGTATTTATTAAAAATCGAAATATATTCTTCTTTTGCAGTTTCATTCATAAAAACTCTCCCTTCACATTTTTTTAATGATATTGTGCTATATCCAATTAAATATTTTTTTAATTCATCATTAATATTGTGCTATACACAATTACTAAACTTTCATAATTCATCATTCAATTATGTTTATAATTAATTAAAAACTTCTTTTAATTCATCATTAATATTGTGGTTATAACCCATTGAAAATTTCTTTTAATTCATCGCGCCAAGACTCAACAATATGTCATATAGTTGTGACACACTAAGCCCCATAACCGCATAAAAATCGCCCTCAAATTTTTCAATGTATTTTGCGCCGTAGCCTTGCACTCCATACGCCCCAGCCTTGTCGAGCGGATCGCCTGTTGCCACATAATTATCTATCTGACTGTCTGTCATACTTTTAAAAGTAACTTGTGATCTACTATCACACAAACTTTCTTTTTGCTTCCCTGCAATTTCACTTCTAACACACATTCCAGTTATAACCAGATGGGTTTTTCCTTGTAGTTTTTTAAGCATCTTTTTTGCATCCCACTCATCTTTTGGTTTACAAAGCACTTCCTCATCCAAAAACACTAATGTGTCGCAGCCTATCACAATGCGGTCGCCTGACGAGTGCAAAAAAACATCGTCTGCTTTTTTCTTTGCAAGTATTTTAGGTGCTGAAAACACATCCTCGCCCATGGCTTCATCTGCTTCGCTCACAATGCACGAAAACTCGAGCCCTATCATTTCAAGCAGTTCTTTTCGCCTAGGCGACTTGGATGCTAATATTATT
>CAYJCT010000135.1:0-3036 GCA_964368745.1 uncultured Christensenella sp.
CCCTAAATATTTTTGGTTTTTTAATAAAAATAATTAGAATATCATCGGTTTTTAATTTATATTTTTTATCACTTAAAGTACCTATTTATTATCTCTTCAATTTTACTTTTATAAGAAACAGACTCAATTTTTCCCTCCATAAAACACAGCGGAGGGTAAACCACGCACCACCAATTATCTCCCTCAGCACTGCCCAACTCCACGATAATTGCGTCATAGTAGTTGGCATAGAGAGTCACACTTTCATACACTCGGGTAGGAAAAAATTCGTTGTTGATTTTTATTTTCGCGGTATATGTATAGTCATTGCTTGCTAAAAAATCATTGATATGTTCTTCTAATTCGTTCGTTGCAAACAGCACACTCTCCACCGCTTCTTGTTTGTTTTTTGACGCACAAATATAGGGCGTTAAAAAATTGATAACTTCATCTCGCACCTCCAGTTTCATCGCCTGATCCACTTCGGAATTAGAATGAGCCCTTATGTGAATGCGCAAATAATCTCCACTGCTTGCTCTGCTGCACCCCACAAAAATATAACCCGATACCAGCACAATTAAAAAGAGTAACGACCCTTTTATTTTCAAATTTATTTTCATAAAACAAACTCCCCCAAATTTTTCTATCAACTCAATAGACCACTTTTATAAATACATTCACGACTGTTTTTTCTACCAACTCCGCTATAACTTTTTCTAACAACTTCACCGATCGTTGTTTCTAACAACTACGCGATAACTTTTTAATACCTACGCCAACAATTTTCGTATCATGTTTTCTTAGTAGATTGTTGACACATCTGCCACTTTTATACAAAAAAAATAAGCGGTTTAAAACCGCTTAAATAGCAAATGCAAATCATTAAATTCAATCAATCAACACTTAAAAAGAATTATTAAACATATTTTCTCATTAATTTAAAACAAATTTATTAAATAGTGCTAAATTCTTAAAACAAATTTATTATCAATGTAAAACTCTTAAAACAACTTGATTAATTAGTGTTAAATTTTTTTAACAACTTAATTATAAGTGCAATTCTTTTTAAAAAAGTTGTCAAATATTTTCTAAACTCTTAGCCTAATTTGTTTTATGATTAATAATTAATAACTAAGATAAATAATTTCTTTTTTACTTTAATGTCAATTGCATGCAACTTTAAAACAATTCGCCACCGCTCTAAAGAGCAATCTGCCACCGCTTATTTTTTACAACTAAAATTTAGTTGTTATTGGGGGAATAAAATTCTAAAACTGCGCCTCTTTTTGCTTATAAATGATAATTCGGTCACCCTCAGTAAGCGGCAGTTCCAGATCGGGATTTTGTTCTAAAATCATATCAGGCGACACAGACAATTCTTTCGCCACATCCCAAATAGTGTCATTATTTTTTACAATATAAATACAAAGCACCAATTCACTGCTTTCTTTTTCACTTTGCACCGTAACATTAGAAATAACCACTTCCATGTTAGTTGCATAAAAGTCTGCAAATACATTTAGCGCTGCGGTAACTTCGATTTCCTTACCGCGCTTGCCCTTAACGGCAATGTCACAAAGGCTTGCAAGCACAACCGGAGTCAGGTTTTCCGCAATGTCATCACCCAACATAATGGAGAAGGGAATATCCACAATATACGAAACGGGAACGGAAGTTTCTTTGCTGAAATATAGCACGGTCGTGTTTGCCACACCCTCCACTTCCAGCCTGCCATCCACAATGCGCTCACTTACCACAACCACTCCGCCGCTCACATTTCCAAGCACCTCATCCATAAATGGCATAGTGTCATCCACTGTAGCATTGCCAGTAATTTTGTATGTGTAGGAAACGCTAGGCGCAGACAATAGAGTGTTCACGCTTTCGTGATTGGTTAACAAATTATTATTCGCGTTAAACACATCGGTCACAACATCTAATTCCATTGGATTAAATACATGTCCTCTAAACATAACGGGCACCACAATATCCACAGTTGCGCAGTCCACATCAAGAGAAGTTATCACGCGAATATCACTTAGCCACACAAAAATGTCGCTTTGTATAACGCTGTTTTCAAACAAATTATTTCCCGCCACCGTCTCTTCAAAATCACACGCAAAACGCATGGAACGCGGCACACTAACTTCGCCATCAGTGAGATACATAATATCGATGCAAAGTTCACCTTTGACCTTAATGTAGCTTTTTTGCGCAACAACACTTTCCAGCGACACCACAGGAGAAACAGTCAAAATTTTGTCTACACTGTCTTTAATTTCAATCTTTTCGTTCAACTCAAATTTTTCGCTTGCAACATTATTATATGTAAAATAATTTATGGTTTCATTTTTAGCAAAAGTGTTTTCGCCCGTAACACTGGTCAGTGCATTCACCGACATGGTCTGAATACCATCCACAGAAATTTCCACAATCGCCGTCATTTTAATGGATTCATCCATCACTTCATTTTGAATGTCCACCACTTCACACTTAAGTTGCGGAGTAACATTTTGTTGTTCTTCAAGCAGCGTAAATCTATCGCGGAACTCAGCAACATAGTCAAGCGACGCAGTCTCTCCTCCGTCGGTTAAGTAAATAACCTGAAAACCCACATAGCCCACAAAAGTCACTTCTTTTCCTACAATTTCGCTGTTTGCAACAATGGCATTCGCATTTGCGCTTAGCACATTTGCAATTTTTCCCTCTACTTCACTTGGCAACTTACATTCCACAATTGCCTGAGTAGTACCTAAATTTTTACGAAAAGCGCTGTTCACCTTCTCGTAATTTGGTTCAAAAGTCATGTTTTACCCCCTGAAACATTTTAATATTAATACTATGGTATTAGGAAAGTAAAAAAAATATGACAACTTTTTTTGTTGCCATATTTGACCAAATCGTTTTAAATTCATACCTGGAACTTTTTTGTTTTATGTTTACAATCTATTTAAACTTACATTTTAACTGTTTTATCTTTTCTTCATCTATCTTTCTTAATTCAATTTGTTTTTCTTAATTCACATTGTTTTTTATGTTTTATAAGCAGTTTATAAA
>CAYJCT010000136.1:0-2888 GCA_964368745.1 uncultured Christensenella sp.
ATGCTATTATATCATAAATATTGAATAAAACTTTAAGATAATTGCCATTTTTGGCAGATTATGGAGGGATGTAATGAATAACTTTTTAGCAAATATTATGTTTATGGCGACTGAAACTGAATTAGATAGAATTGCAAGAGGAATTTCTAATCTTGTGGATACAATTTTAACGCCTATGCTTTTTCTGATTGCAACGGCGGGAATTATCTATGCGGTAATTTTGGGTGTGAACTATGCAAAGGCAGAAACATCTGACAAAAAAGATGAAGCAAAAAAGCGCATCATAAACGCAATTGTGGGCATTGTTATCATGGTTGTTTTAATTGTATTTATGAAATACTTGACACAAGAAGGTGTTATCCAATCTCTACTTGATGCATTTGCGTTTAAAACTGATACTCCTGTTGATACTCAATAATTTTTGTTGATAAAACTGGTTTTTCTAATTAAATAATTTAATAATTAAAAGCATGTGATTTTGTCATGTGCTTTTTATTTGTACTAAATATAGTTTTGTACAAAATAGATATGGTTTTTGATTTACAAAATGGTTAAAAAGTATTATCATATAATTGTGGTTAATTGTATTGTTAAAATGGGCACTTTGCACTACTTGTTATTTATGTTTGTCTAATTTATCAGTTGTTTAATCGCTTAATTTATGCAAAAATAACTCAAAACATTAAATTGCTTTAGTTTTTTTTGAGTGTGATGTTGTTTTTTTATTCTTGCATAGATTTTCGTAAATGTAATTAAAAAAGTTATATTATTTTAGTTTACAAAAAAGTTTTTAAAGGTGGAGGTAAAACTTTTAAGTTAAGTCAAAAGGCTGTTTTAAATCTTGTTTTAAAGTTTCAGTTATTGGCAGATTTTGTTGTTGCTAGGAGAGAGAGATGCAAAAGATAAATTATTCGTTGGAAGATTTGGACAAATTTAATATTCACAAAATTAGAGAAATCGCGCGGGATGTTGGCGTTAAGTCGCCCGCGTCACAGAGCAAAAACGATTTGATTTTGAAAATCAAAAAAGTTGTTACAGGTGAGTCGCAGCCTTATTTCAACCGGTCAAAAGTGGGTCGGCCTCCAAAAACGGGGGGTAATTTTGATGTGTATAATTGTTTATTTCCCTCTGTTAATCAAGACAAGGAATATTCTTATTTAAACAGTGCCAGTTTTTCGCTGGAAAATTTTATTATGTCGGTGGAAAACCCGGGTGCTGAGTATCACACAGGTCCAGATAGTTTTGTTGAGGGTTACATCGACATTGCCCCCGCAGGTTTTGGGGTGGTGAGAACGATTGGTAAGTTGCCCGATGACAACGAGGATGTGTTGGTGGCGTCCATTCTTATCAGGCAGCACAAGTTGATTACTGGCGATTTTGTGCAGGGCAGGTGCAGTAAAATAAAAGCTGATAAGCCTAGTGTGATGTATCGTATTGACAATGTGGATGCGGCCACTTTTAAGCATCGAAAGGTGTTTGAGGATTGTCCTTATCTGCCTATAGAAAAGTTTGAGGTGGAGTGTAGTTTGCCATCAAAGGTAAAAAATGTATTTGGCGATTTATATCTGGGCGGAAGTTATTTTTTCCATTCCGACAACATGTTGAATTTGTCTTCTATGTTTGCTCAGTGTTTTGCTGAAAAAGGGTTTGTCACTGCCTATCTTGCTTGCAACACCAAAAACACCGACATCATGCCTATTGCTGAAAATTTAGAAACGCTTTTTCTGCCCTACAATTATCTCGACAAAGATAAAGTTTCCATGAGCCGTATCTTTTTTCAAAAATACAAGCGAGTGGCTGAAGCCGGTAAAAATGTTGTGTTTATTTTTTCAGGATTTTCTAATATGTTCCGTTCCATCGATTTGATTTATAAAAGTAAAATCGACGAAACCATTGTTATCGAAGCCGTGAATCAAGTTAAAAGAATAATATCAAATGCAAAAAAGATTGCAAATAACGCAAGTCTCACCATAGTTATTTGCGACGAGTTAAAAGTGCCTCAAGTTTATAAAGAGGTGATGTTGTATGACATAATTCCCAACATCGACTTCTCAGACGGGCAATAAAGCGCAAAATTCTTCGTTTCTGGAAAAATTTAATAACAGTCATTTATTATTCATAAACTCCCTTATAAATTTTGCCGAGCCTTGCCCGCACCCAATCGGATGGCTCATAAAGCAGTAAATTCTTCGTTTCTGTCTGCAACTATACTCGGTCATTTATTACAAATAAACTCCTTCGTATAGTCTTGACGAGCCTCGACTTTCCTACTTTCTTAACCATCGGATTGGGTGCGGGTGTTTTTTTACTTTAATTTTTATATTATCAGTTTGAGTCCGGGTAGAATTTGACTTTCAGATTAGATGCGAGTGTTGTTTAACTTTCAGATTGGGTGCAGGTGTTTTTTTACTTTAATTTTTATATTTATCAGATTGCGTTTGGGGTTGTTTAACTTACAAATTGCGTGTGGGTAGTAATTAACTTTAATTTTTATATTTATCAGATTGGGTATGGGTATATTATAATTGTCCTTATCGAAAAAAGTGGGTGTTTATTATAATTGTCGTTATCGAAAAAAGTGGGTGTAAATTATATTAAAAATGGCAAGATTATTGCCGATGTCGCCAAGAATTGCGTTAGTGTGATTTCATTTTTTGTTGCACAAGTGGCAGAGACGGAATTTGCGATGGAATTTGTGTTTACTTTATTTGTGCAGAAACTGGTGCTGGCGGGTGTGGTAATTTATATGATATTTTTTTATTTGCGATACCTTACACCTCAAAAAAACAATAAATAATCCCCGCTTTTCATTATTTTTAAGCGGGGATTTTTTAAGCATACAAGCATACAAGCATACAAGCATACAAGCATACAAGCATACAAGCATA
>CAYJCT010000137.1:0-2852 GCA_964368745.1 uncultured Christensenella sp.
GCTTATAACTTATAAATCAACAATTTTTTTGGAGTGAGCATGGAAAAAAAATATATAATTGGTTTAGATGAAGGCACCACAAGTTGTAGGTGCGTTGTTTTTGATGTGCAAGCGCATAGAATTATTGCGTCGCAATCGAAAGGTTTTAAACAATACTACCCTAAATCTGGCTGGGTGGAGCACGATGCTGAAGAAATTTTTAGAACACAAACGGCGATGCTTAACACCTGCATAAAAGAGTTGCATCTAAAGAAAAACGAAGTGTTTTCCATGGGTATCACCAATCAGCGTGAAAGCGTTGTGATGTGGCAAAAAAGCACGGGGCAACCCGTTCACAAAAGCATTGTGTGGCAGTGCAGGCGCACGGCGGACTATTGCAAAAGTTTGCCAAGCGATGTGGTTAAAAAAATAAAAGAAAAAACAGGGCTAATTGTGGACGCGTATTTTAGCGCCACCAAAATTAAATGGTTACTAGAAAATGTGCCTGAAACGCGTTCTTTGCTGGATAAAAACGACCTTTGCGTAGGCACTATGGACACTTTTCTTGCTTTCAAACTTACGCGCGGAGAAGTTTTTGCAACCGACACATCAAATGCATCGCGCACCATGCTTTTTAATATCAACACTCTAAAGTGGGACAAAGAATTGCTGGATTATTTTGGCATCCCTGCTTCAATTTTGCCTAAAGTTGTGAATTCATCGGAAATTGTGGGCAACGCAAAAACCATTATTGGCGACATCGCAATTGCAAGTTTGGTGGGCGATCAGCAAGCGTCGCTGTTCGGTCAAGGTTGTTATGAAAAAGGCATGGCTAAAAATACTTATGGCACGGGTTGTTTTTTGCTTACAAATAGCGGAAGCACTCCTTTAAATTTGCCAAAATTGCTAACCACTGTTGCGTGGACCATTAACGATGAGACCACTTATGCGCTGGAAGGCAGCATATTTAACGCCGGCAGCACAATTGATTGGTTAGTGAATAATTTGGGGCTAATTTCCTCCCCTGCTCAGTCCGACATAACTGTGGCAAAAGTTAAAGACAACGAAGGCGTCTATATGGTGCCTGCTTTCACGGGGCTGGGCGCACCATATTGGAACCCTTACTGCCGTGGAATTATCACGGGGCTGACTCGCGCCACCACAAAATCACACATTGTTCGTGCGGGGCAAGAAAGCATGGCTTATAACACGCTCGATATCATCAATTATATGAAAGAAAACGGCGTGGATGTGAGCATTCTTAGGTGCGACGGTGGCGTCACAAAAAGCAACTTTTTGATGCAGTTTCAGGCGGATATGCTAAACAAAACAACCACCATCCAAAACACATCGGAAATCACGGTGCTGGGCGCAATTTTTCTTGCAGGCCTTGCTAGCGGCGCATATAAAAGCGTGCAACAAATTGCAAAGAAAATAAAATTTGTGAAAAGGTTTTCACCAAAACTATCAGAAAACTTGCGACAAAGTTATTACGCAGGCTGGAAAGCGGCGGTAAAGCAATGCTTAACTAATTAATAAGCCTGAAAAAATAAAAAATACTAAGTGGTTTCTTTTTTAAGCCTATTAGTTTTATAAAAATTTTACTAAAAATGTTTTTTATTAAAATATTTTAACTATAAAATTAAACAAAAATCACCGTAATAAAATAATAGATTAAAAAATAAATTATTATTAGAAAATAAAATCATTTTAAATAACTAAATTACTGTTCAACAACGAAATTATTTCTAAACACTAAAATTAATAAAAAAGATCTTAAATTATTAAAAACAAAATTATTTCTGAAAGACAAAAATATATTTTAAATAATCAAAAAAATTCACAGGAGGAAACAATTTCATGAAAAAAGTTGCGTTTAAAACTTATGATGAGGCTGAATTGCAGTGCTATTTGTATGAACCAAAAGAAAAGGTGAAAGGTGTTGTGCAAATTATTCATGGTATGCAGGAACACGCCCAAAGATACGACAATTTTGCCAAGTTTTTAAGTGGAGCAGGTTTTGTTGTGTGGACGAGTGACCTTCGCGGGCATGGCGCAAGCGCCGAGTTCCCCGACTATCTAGGTTTCACCACGGGCGACATTACTAAAGACAATTTGCTCGACCAAATTGCTATCAGCGAGCATCTAAAGGTCACCTACCCTGACCTGCCGTTGACGGTTATTGGTCATTCGTATGGCTCTTTTATTTTGCAACACCATATTGCCCAGTGCGACCTTGCCGACAAAATTGTGCTTAGCGGCAGCGCCTACACCAACACATTTTTGATGAAATCAGCCAAAATATTGGCGTCTGTGACAATGTTTTTCAAGGGCAAAAAAGCGCGCGCCAAACTAATTGAAAAGGCAAGTTTGAAGTCCTATGCAAAAAAGTTTGAGGGCGGAAATTGGCTTTCTCGCGACAATAGGGTTTGGGAAAAATACAAACACGATCCTCTTTGCGGCACCCCCTTCCCTGCAAAATTTTATAAAAGTATGTCGGGTTTAATCACAAAAAACTATTGCAACATCGCTCAGATTAACAAAAATATGCCTATGTTACTTTTGGGCGGAAGCAACGACCCTGTAAGCAACAACGGAAAACTGCTACTGAAACTTTATAAAGTTTATCAAAGGCAACACTTGAGGGTGCAACTAAAATTTTATGTGGATGCACGCCACGAAATCTTAAACGAAACCAACAACAAAGAAGTGTATAACGACATTTTAGAATTTATTAAAAAGTGATAAAATTAATTTTATTGAAGATTATAACTGTTGAATTATAAATAGATGACATTTTTTGAAATAACACAACAAAAAATCCGCTAAATGTAATGCAATTTTAGCGGATTTTTTTATTTGAAGTTATAAAA
>CAYJCT010000138.1:0-2851 GCA_964368745.1 uncultured Christensenella sp.
ACAAAATACACATAATCTATTTATTTTAGTCTCACACTCTGTCAATTTTAATTATTAACTTATATTGACCAAATTTAAAAGCATCCACAATATGCAGCACAATTTCATCCTCCGTCTCTTTAGTGTTAAAGGGAATTTCTAGGTGAAAATCAATTTCATGCTCTTCGCTCACTCTAAAATCGTGGATGTTAAACAGGGGATTTATTTTTTCTATAACTCTTTTCAATTCTTTTTGCAGCGTTTTTGCATCCTTATGGTCACACACGGGATCGACATGCAAAATTGCATTAACGCCCAGTTGTTCACCCAAACTTTTTTCAATTTTGTCCGCTAACAGATGCGCCTGCATAAGCGATGTGCTGGAGCAAATCTCCACATCAGCCGCCACAAACACATTATTTTCTCCATACAAATGCACCGTTAAATCATGCACACCTAGCACTCCGCGAAAAGACAAAATATGTTTTCGAATGCTCTCCACCAACTCAGCACTTGGCGCCTGACCAATAAGCACAGAAATGTTGTCCTTAATCAATATAACGGATGAAAACATAATAAACAGCGAAATTCCCAACCCCATCATTCCATCAATATTAAGCCCAAACGATGCAGCCATGGCCGTTGCAATAACGCCAATTGTTATGATGATGTCGTTTCTCGCATCCACAGATGCCGCAAACAGCGCGTTTGAATTTATCTCTTTGCCAAACTGATTATAAACCACAATTTGCAACACTTTAAAAACTATAGACAACACTAGCACGATGTAGGTTATAAGTTCAATTTTTAATTCATTTGGGTTTGCCATTTTATCAATAGATTGGCCAAACAGCACAAACCCCACCAAAAGAATGAGAATGGAAACCAAAAAACTTGCCACATATTCATAGCGAGCATGACCGTAGGGGTGTTCTTTGTCGGCAGGTCGACTGGCAAAATTAAACCCAAGCAGCGTAATAACAGAACTTGCACTGTCCAAAAAGTTATTTATTGCATCGGCAATAATAGTGATACTTCCGCTTAACATACCTATTAAAATTTTCAGCAAAAACAACAGCAAGTTTGTCACAATTCCAAACACGCTTGCCACTATTCCATACTTCACCCTAACAGAGGGGTCTTTTAAATTTTTATAATCTTTAATAAACAATTTTTTTAAAACTGTCATAAACTTCACTTTTCGCTTTTTTATAATTTTATACTACTTTCAATAACTATTATAGTATTTTTTTTCAAAATAAACTACAAATAGCCCAATAATTTGTAAGTTTTTTTAATAATTGATGATTTGCATTTGTGTAGAAAATTTTTTTTGCTATAATAAAGCCATAGAGAAAATTGGTTTTTGGTTGGAACAGATTTGCTACCTTTCTATTTATTCTTTAAAAATGAAAGAGGCTACGCAATCTTAAAAAATTAACTATGTTTCAACCCTCTAATACTTTTTGCTCACTTGTGACTTCAACAATTAATAGTTTTGGTCATTACGCTTTGTTGATTTTTTTAAAAAAATCATAAGTGGACAAAAAAATAAAAAATCTTTATCTCTAAAAATAAGTTATCATCGGTGCGAAATAGATGAATGTTTTAATAATTACAACAAACGAAGTTGAAAACAATTTTGACGCCCAAGTGGAAAAAAGTTTTGGCAAAATCGCTGGCATTAAGACAACAACATTTAATTGTCTTAACACTTTTTTTGCAAAAAAGATTTTGCGACCCTTCTATCATTTGTTTGGCAAACTTTGCCCAAAATCTTCCAACCGCGCGCACAACTCGCTCTACAAAAAAAATATTCCTCCCTTTTATTTAAGGTGGTTAAGTGCGTGCGCGCAACGCAACATTGAAGACTTTTTGATTGGCACTAACTGCGATATTGTCATCTGCTCCAACATTGTGGCAGCATTGGCAATGGAGGAAATTTCAAAAATAGGCACTTTTAGAAAAATTGTGTTCTATGTTACGCCCAATTATTATGTTCCGCCGTTTTTAGTAAAATTGTCGCACCTTAGCCACATTTCGCTTTGCAGCACATCTCTTAGAGACATGGCTCAGCCAAATATTATAAAAAACTTAACCGTGATTTCTCCGCCAACGCTAAAAATTAAATCCACCGCTTCAAAACTGGCTTGCAAAAAGCAATTAAAACTAACTGATGTGCCCACAATTTTGTTGTCGCTGGGAAATAGGCTAAACAAGTACACAAAAAAACTTATCAAAAACCTATGTTTTTCTGATGAAACATTCAACATTATTGTGCACACCAACAACCTAAAACTTCAATATTTTATTGAGGACAACAACATTGTGCTAAACAACAAACGCCTAATTTTTGTTAGTAACGACAAGGACTTTGCACAAAGTTTGACGGCCAGCGAAATTATTATTTGTGACCTTTCTCCCTACTCTCTCCACAATGCCCTAAGGTACAACCTGCCCATCATCACGATAAAGCATCTGCCTTGGCAAAAAAGGCGCGTTTACGACTATTTGAAGGACAGAATTGTGATTTCAAAAATTGAAAAAAGTCATCTGGCTTATCGGCTAATTGAACGATATTTAATAAATTATGACAAGTTAATGATTGCAAAAGAATCACACTCTAACATCCCTCAGTTTGAACAAATCGACAAAGTGCTAACTGGCCTATATCTAAAAGACACTGCTGCTCCTTCAGCAAAAAAGGCGTCGGCAACTGCCACCAAAAACACAAGTGCAACTGCCACCAAACCAACTGCGACAAACTTAAGAGTGGCAAAAAACATTGCCCCACCAACACAAAAACAAAAAGAGAAAAAAGAAAAAGCCACAGCAAAAAAAAGATGACGAAAGATTAATGATAATCCAAAAG
>CAYJCT010000139.1:0-2823 GCA_964368745.1 uncultured Christensenella sp.
GGAATAGGATATTTTATGACAGATTATATAAGTGAAGAATTAAATAAAGATCAATTTTACATTGCTGACACAAATTTTGAAATGCCACAAGTTGACATTGTATGTTGTTATATCGGATTTTATCTAAAACATGCTTCAAAAGAGTTTTTAAAAATGTTGAAAATCCAAATATAGATACCATCTATGGCAAGTATCAAAAATATGTATTTGACTTAGTTTTATCTACATATTAAAATCAAAATAACAAAGTCATTTGTATACAATAATTATACATACATAAATACAAGCCAAGTGAGGTTAACGTGCAAAATTTTAATTCATATTCTGTTGAAAAAATTTTAAATAAATTTCAGGGCAAATTAAACAAAAAAGTCAAAATTAGCAATAAGGCTGTTGAAATTTTTTATCCTTGCAGATTGGACGCAATGGCCATAAATCCAGCCGCCGTTTGTTATAACACATCGTGTGTTTTTACTCCTGGAGAAGTAGTAGTTTCAATCAATAAAGGGATACGAGTTGGTGTTAAGGTAATAAGGATTAATGGTGGAGTCTTGCGAATTAATACTCGTACTGGAAGAAAAGTGCTTGCAAAACATGCATACTATCTTATGTGCAATGCTCTCAATGTAAGCCCATCTCTAGAGGTAACAGTAGATGATAGTGAAATAATAAAACATTGCGGAATGGGGTCAAGCAGTTCTACAATTTCTGCAGTTGCATCTGCAATTAATGAGTTATATGGTCATCCTATAGAAAATGGTGATTTAATAAAATATTTGGCTGCAAACCATGGTGAAGAAGTTGATGATAAAAACGAAAACGAAATGAAACTGGTGCAATGTATTGGAGGGGGAGCAACTGGTGGGTTGACCGATGCTGGAATTATGATTATTGCAGGGCAAGCAACATGTATTGCAAAACTAAAATATGAAGGTAAAGTGATAATTGGAATTCCAAATGACTTTGAGTCTCAAACTGCAGAAGTATTAATGAATCTTGAAGAAAAAAATCTTTGGAAATTTAAAAAAACTGGAATAAGGTACAAAGATATTATCTCATACAATTTGTTACATAAAGCAATTCCGGAAATGTGCAATGGTGGAATAAAAGAACTTTCAGATGTCGTGTTTGACTATAGATTTAATATGGGCAGTATAAAAAATTGCTCATTTGTTTATAAAAAAATGAATCAAATTGCAAGCCAATTAAGAGAATTATATACGAATAATCATTGTCAAATGCTCGCTTTATCATCTGTTGGACCAGCATTTTTTGTGATTGTAAACAATGAAAATGATAAAACATATTGTGAAAATAAGTTTTTAGAATTAAATATGAAAACAATAAATACAACAATAAAAAATACAACATATGATATCATTTCAGAGGTAAAGTATGGAAAGTGAACAATTTTGGTCTCAAAGTGAAATAGTACAACAATTTGCCAATAGACAGACATCTGGATACATAACAAATACAATTGATGAAATACACAAAAATATTGACATAAAATTAGCGTTAGATTTGGGTTGCGGCGGAGGTCGATATACAAAGTATTTAAAACAAATTGGCATAAATGATGTTTTAGCAGTTGATAAAAATGTTGGAATGGTTGAATATGTAAAAACTTTGGCAATCGAAGCAAAACAGTGCAGTTTTGACAATATCAAGTCAGAAGATAACCAATTTGACCTAATTTTATGCATTGGTGTTCTTCATAACGCAGAAGTAGTTGAAGAACTTACTAAAGGTATTTCAGAAATTTCTAGAGTTTCAGCATATGGAGCTTTTGTTTTGGTTTCAATTTTTACAAACGATATAATTGATAAAGATTTAACAAAAATGGCAGAAAATCTTTATGCTGTTGACGGCAAACCATCAATGACATTATTAGACAAATCCGGATTAGTTAAATTGTTTAAAAAAAACTTTTTATACCTTTACAAAGAAGTCGACGAACATATAACGGATGTTGGAACTGGGAAACGCAACATTTATACAATTCTACTCAGAAAAGGAATTGCAAATGAAACATTTTTAAACGACTATCTTATTCATAAAAGTTATAAAATAGACATGTCCACTTCTGGTGCGAGATTATCACGATTACCTAGATTTATTAATTTAAAAAAACTAATTGACAGATACACGCCAGATAAATTAATAAGCGAAGTATCAAATAAAATAAAGACAAAAGAAAAGGTTACGCTTTCAATGGTTTTTGGTAATGGCAGCAATCGTATAGTTCAAAATCTAATAAGAATATTTTTTCAAAATGGTGGCAATTTGGTAGTTCCCTCGTTTTCTTTCAAACAACCTGAATATGCAACTATTACAATGGGAGGAATTGTAAAGAAATGTAAATGTAAAAATAATGGTTTTATAGATTTTCAAAAAATATCAAATTGTGTAGATTCAAAAACAAAAGCAGTATATATTTGTAACCCAAACAATCCAACAGGAATTTACGAATCAAATCAAAAAATAATAAATTTAGCAAAAAGACACACAAGTATTCCAATCATCATTGATGAAGCAGCAATTGAAATAAGTTTAATGCCATCACTTTGTTCAGAAAAGAATTTGCCCCCAAATATAATCATTGTAAGGACATTTTCAAAAAGTTATTCACTATCTGGGTTAAGGCTAGGGTATGCTTTTTTAAGTGAAAAATATTATAAAATATACACTCATAACATTTGCCACAACGAAACATCTAATATTGCAATTAATTATGCCAATAAAATTTTAGATACAAAATATTTAGAAAAAAATGTAAAAGAAATAATAAATCAAAGAAAAAAAGTTCAAACAGAATTACGA
>CAYJCT010000140.1:0-2799 GCA_964368745.1 uncultured Christensenella sp.
CTCTACAATACTAAATAGTAGTTTAAAGTTATAATTGCAAAAAAAGACATAAAATTTTTAAGTGTAATTTTCAATTTGTTGCAAAATACAACTTTATTTTTAATTTATTTACATTTAGTGTTCTGCTCTTTCAAACACCTTTTCACTCAAGTTTCCAAAATTACAATTGCTCTTTTAAATACCTTTGTGTTTGCTGGCGGCGTTTGGTTTTTTATGACTGCGCCCTCGCCCATAATTTCAAACTGAAGCCCCAAATTGTTTAGCGTAATTATTGCCTGACTAAGCGGCATACCAATCAATGACGGAAGAGTTATTGTTTCTTCCATTTTTTTCATGTCTTCTTCCAGATTTTGCGGAGGGATTTTTTTGTAGTCTATAATTTTTTCAAAGATGGTTTTTGCATACGGAGTTGCTACAATACTGCCAAAAAAATGTCCGCTTTCAGGCTCATCGGCAACAATTAGCACGGTGTATTCAGGGTTGTCGGCAGGCAATGCGCCCACAAAAGAAGAGATGAATTTCCCGCTTATTCTGCCGTCTTCATACTTTTGGCTGGTGCCCGTTTTTCCGCCCACGCGATAGCCGGGAATAAAGGAGTAGATTCCGCTATAGTTTTTCACCACTTCTTCAAACATGACCTTTATTTTGTTGCTAGTGTCGGTAGAAATTGTGTTTTTAAGAACGGTGGGCGAGTTTTCATAAATGGTGGTGCCAAGCGAATCTGTCACATTTTTAACCAAATATGGTTGCATTAATTTTCCGCCATTAATAGTGCTGTTTACTGCAGTTATTAGTTGTAACGGCGTGACCGCAATGGCATGGCCAAACCCCATCCTTGCCACATCCACATTTTTCGCGCTGTTTTTGTCCATAATTATGCCTGATGCTTCGCCTAAAAAATCGATATTTAGCGTGTCACCTAAACCAAACTTATTAAAATATTCATACATCCTGTCTTTTCCCAGTCGCAGTGCCAATTCCACAAAAACCGAGTTGCAACTGTTGCATAGTCCATCTGTTAGCGTTTGGCTGCCGTGACCAGTTAGTTTCCAGCACTTAATTTTTTCGCCGTCCACCATGATGTAGCCGGGATCATAAAAAGTGTCAGTCAATTTTGCTGCATTTGTGTCGAGAGCGGCAGCCATTGTTAGCACTTTAAAAGTGGAACCAGGCTCGTAGACATCGGTTATTGCAAGACTTCGCAAGTTGTCAAACATCTCGGTCACATTGTCACGCGGAGGAGAATTGAGGTCGAAACTGGGTTTACTCGACATGGCAACAATTTCGCCCGTGGCGCTTTTCATCACAACTGCGGTGGCGCTTTTGGGGTTATGGTCTTTCATTAGTTGATTTAGCGCCTCTTCCGCAAATTTTTGAATGCTTACATCGATGGTTAGTTCCAAGTTTAGCCCCGCAATGCTGGGAATATATTCGCTTAGAGTGTTTTCAATTTTAACGCCGGCTCCGTCACTGCTTTGTAGCACCGCGCCGTCAATACCCGTTAAATATTTATTGTAGTAGACCTCCAGCCCCGACTGACCCACACCATCGATGGTGGTGAGCCCTAAAATTTGTGTGAGTAAATCGCCATAAGGATAATAGCGAGTGTTGTTTTCGCTGAGCATTATGCCTGCAATGTTAGACTCAATCAGTTTTTGCGACTGCTCATCGGGAACCTGCATACGAATGAGAATTTCACTGAGTTTTTTTGTGGTTATTTTCTCATAGATTTCTCCGTAATTTGTTCCCAACACCTCGCATAATTTGGCGGCAACCGCAGAAAAATCTTTCACCATGCTGGGGCGAACATAAACATCGTAGGTGGTGTAGTTGACGGCAAGCGCCACTTTGTTGGTGTCGTAAATTATTCCTCTTTGCGCCTGAAGTGGCAAATCGCGTGTCCATTGAGAGGCGGCTTTTGCCTGCAACCACTTACTTTTAAAAATTTGAATGGTGCCTAATTTTATGATTATTATGCCAAAAATAAAGGTTATAAGCACAAAAACTGCTAATAACCTCTTTTGTAGTGAATGTATTGAATTGTTCATATAAAATAAACTAGTTACCGAACAAATTGCTGATGAAATTGCACAGAGCGTCAAACCAATTGGTCTCACCCTTTAGTTCCACAACCGAGTTAGGATTCGACAAGTTGACATAGAACATATTATTCTCGTTTGCAGGAACATAGCCGCTAGACTGCAATTCTTCAATGATGGACTCCTCGCGAGTTAGATTGCGATATTGTTTATAGACATCGTCCCATCTTAGTTCTTGTTGGTAAACCTCTCCTTGTAACATTTCTATGCCATTTTGCATGTTACTTATTACAAAAAGATTATAGATAACTAAAAATAAAAGTAGCGCAGTAATCACAACTGAACTGGTCAGATATAACTTGGCGCGAGCGCTAATTTGAGTTTTTTGAAGCACATTATTTTGAGTGAAAGTAGTGGCTGCAAAATCACGATCGTTAATTGTTATATTATCGAACTCGTTTATCACATCACGCACTTTTGTGGCGCTATATGAATTGTCGAACTTATTAATTTCTTTTCCAATCACATTAAAAGTAGGAGCGTACCCGCGCTCTGTTATAGTATTATTTTTTTCATCTAGTAACAATTTTCTTTCCATAACATCACCTACCTTTTATGCTTTTTATTGTTTGTTTTACTGTTTAAAATCTTTTAGTTTTGGTTTTTTTAAATTTTTTAAAATTTTTAATAACAAATCAATTTTTGTTGTTTTTTATTTATTTTTTTAATTTTTTTATTTATTTTTTTTTTTTTTTTTTTT
>CAYJCT010000141.1:0-2799 GCA_964368745.1 uncultured Christensenella sp.
AGGTAATTATATATAAAGGAACAAAAAATATTGAAAATTTTTGCAATAAGTGATTTTCATATTTCCACGAGAAATGAAAAGCCAATGGATGTTTTTGGAGAAGTTTGGAGTGACCACCTCGAAAAAATAAAAGCCGATTGGCAAAGCAAAGTGGACGACGACGATGTGGTGCTGATTGCGGGGGATTTGTCATGGGCGATGAGGTTGGAAGAAGCCTTGCATGATTTGGAATTTATTTTTTCGCTTAAAGGCAAAAAAGTTATCATAAAAGGCAATCATGACTATTGGTGGAGCGGAATTTCAGCGCTAAGAACCACTCTTCCGTCCGATGTTTTTGCGTTGCAAAACGATGCGGTACGAATTGAAAACACCGTTATTTTGGGCACTCGCGGTTGGACTCCGCCTGAGGACGGTAAACACAAAAGCGCGGAAGACGAAAAGATTTATAACCGCGAACTAATAAGGCTGGAACTTGCAATAAAGCACGCAAAATCATTAAGGCAAGAGGGCGACAAAGTGATTGCTATGTTGCATTATCCGCCGTTCAACTCGCGTATGCAGGCAAATGAATTAACCAATATGCTGGAAGAGGGCGGGGTGGACATGGTAGTTTTCGGACATTTGCACTGCTACGATAAAAACACTGTGCTATCTTTTGAAACAAAAGGCATTAAGTATTTTCTAACTTCATGCGATATGTTGCAAAATAAGTTGTTGCAGATTATGTAATATCAATCGAATTTCGCTATTCACTCATCTAACTTTGGCGTGTGAACCTGTGATTTTCATTACTGATTACGAGTGTATGTTATTGCATTACTTTTTATTATTTGTACTCATTCGCCTAATAATTTTTTTATTTACTATAAAACCTCATCCGTTCGTTTCTCAAACCTTTCTTTATCGTGAACTGTGCGCTGTTAAATTTTAACTATTAAAATTTTAAAAACCTTTAAGTTTTTCGCTCATTTCATTCGCAACAGCACTCTTTAATTTCTCATCAATTTTAATTAAATCACACTTGTACGGCTTCTTAAAACTAAATTTTAAAATAAATATTTATTCATTTTATTAAATATAAAATTTAAAACATTTGTTTGATAAAATCATAAAAACTCACTGAATAAAGGCAAAAACGCATTGTTTTAGTCTTTTTTTTTGTATTAAATATTTATAAGTAAATTATAAATTTATTCATTTTGTGGTCAAAAATGGTTGGAAGTGGTCAAGATTTGTTATATACTATTGTCAACATGGAAAAGGAGTGAGCGCAAATGTTCTTTGGAGAATACTTTCATCAGACTGATGAAAAAGGGCGACTTAGAATCCCTAGCAAACTTAAAAACATGCTGTCTAAAGAATATGTCATCACAAAAGGCATAAATAACTGCTTGTTTGTGTTCGACAAAGTTTATTTTGAACAGCAGTTTTTGGCAAAACTAACCGCCGTTCCCACCTTTTCGGTTAAAGGTCAAAAGCCAATAAGAACGCTACTTAGTTCATCTTTTGAAGTGGCAGAGGACGGTCAGGGTAGATTTTTACTTCCCATCGCGCTAAAAGATTTTGCAAAAATTTCAAAAAATGTTGTGTTTATTGGTGTGGGCAACAGAATTGAAATTTGGAGCGAAGAAAACTGGAAAGTATATAACGACGACGGAATATCTTTCGACGAAATTGTGAATAATCTAAGCGATTATAATGTCTAGTAAACCAGAAGTTTTTAACCACACATCGGTGATGCTGAACGAGTGCATTGAAGGGCTGAATATTAAACCAGACGGTATATATGTTGATGGCACATTTGGCGGAGGCGGGCATGCAAGTGAAATTCTAAAAAAGTTGGAAGGCGGCAAAGTTGTTGGTATCGATAAAGACGCATTTGCTTACGCTTTCGCATTCGAAAAATTCAGCACAGACAAACTTATTCTTGTTAAAGACGACTTTTCTAATATTGCCAATATTTTAAACGATTTATCGATAGAAAAAGTTGACGGCATGCTACTTGATTTAGGTGTTAGTTCATATCAACTCGACTCAATAGAAAGGGGATTTTCATATAGATTTAACAGCCCGCTCGACATGAGGATGAATCAGGAACAAAAACTATCGGCAAAAGATGTGGTAAATTCTTATTCAGAAAAAGAGTTGACCGACATACTATATAAATATGGGGAAGAAAACCTCGCTAGAAGAATTGTGAAAAACATCATGATTGCAAGGGAAAAAGCACCCATTGCCACCACGGGCGAACTAGTGGACATTATAAACAATTCATACGGCTACATCGGAAAACGCAGCCACGCAACAAAAACATTTCAGGCCATCCGCATTGAAGTAAATGGCGAACTTCGCGTGTTAGAACAAACAATTTTAGACATAGTGGATGCGCTTAAAGTTGGCGGACGCCTTGCAATAATCACTTTTCACTCACTGGAAGACCGCATTGTGAAACAAACTTTCAACAGACTTGCAGCCTCGTGCATTTGCGATAAAAACATTCCCATTTGCGTATGTAATAATGTGCCAAAGGTTAAAATCAT
The DNA here is from genome assembly GCA_964368745.1 of uncultured Christensenella sp. Lineage (GTDB taxonomy): Bacteria > Bacillota > Clostridia > Christensenellales > UBA1242 > UBA11490. Next base: position 2,541 of record CAYJCT010000141.1, read on the forward strand.
AACCAAAAAACCCATAACTCCAAGCGAAACCGAATTGAAACAAAACAAAAGAAGCAGTAGCGCAAAGTTAAGAGTGTTGGAAAAATTGTGATTCGTGGTTGTTTTTAAATCATAAGAGAATGCGAAAAAGTGGAAAAACATTAAATAAAAATGGAAAAACATTAAATTTGAAAAGGGAAAAACAATAAAGTATAGATTCAAAATAAAACGACAAAAAAATAAATAAAACAATTAAAAAAATAAATAAAAAACAACAAAA
>CAYJCT010000142.1:0-2787 GCA_964368745.1 uncultured Christensenella sp.
TTTTATATTTTTGTTTAAATATAAAATATTTTCTTTAATATTTTCGTGATTTTTATGATATTTAAAAAAGTTTTTAAAATCATTTACAACTATTTTTTGTTTGGCTATTTACACAAGCAAAAAGCCATGTTATAATAAATGCACAAAAGCCTTTTTTTATGTCCAATTATGGTTTTAATAAAATAAGATTAATTTGTTTTACTATTTAACCTATTTACTTTTAGCAATTAGATATAAAAAAAGAATAATAATGAGGTGAAGGTTATGGAAAAAAAATTGTTTTCAGTTTTTGAAAAAAGACAAAAAAGAGAGTATAAAGATGCGTACGAGAGGCTGGATGATATGGTCAATTCAGAAATTTATGTTAACGGCGACAACCCAAAGTATGTGGCTAACATTTTGGCAAGCCGCATTGCAAGAGGTGCAAAAATCGAAATTTCACCCAAAGACCAATCCATTGTTTTAAAAGATTTGGATGTAAACACATATCCGCTAAATTTTTTGGCTAATCGGCATAGTGCGGTTTTGCAATTGTTGGAAGACGCTAAAGTGACAAGCGAAACAAATCCATATATTTTAAACGATTATTTAACACCATCTTCTTCACCAAATTTTTCTGCAAATTATATCCATTATGATGTAATGGCAAATTTTTTAACTGCAGCCAAGAGTTTGGATCGCCCAAGTTTGAGAGTGAATTTTAACAAAGAGTTGACAAAGTTAAAGGATAGCATGCCTCTTCTTTGGTTGCGTCGCGGACCCTTTACCGAGGTTATAAGCAACTTGTGCGACAGCATGGATTTGCTAAACGAAGTACATGCTATTTCGCATCCTAACTTTGAAAAAGAAAAACAAGATTTGTACGCTAGCAAAGATTTGGCAAATAGTGCAATTATGTTGATGCTAACAAATGGCGGAAAAATTACTAATCTTGTTACAGCAGCAGACGCTAGGCGCGAGTTTGACAATGTATTTTTTGTTTGGTCACCCGAAACTAAGATGAGTGATGTATATAAAAATATGGTGCATGTTATGTCTAGTTCCAAGGTTGCAAATAATTTTGTAAACCAACAAACGCTTGCCCTTTATAACCAAGACTTTTTTGATAAGAGACCGGTTGTTGAGGTGGAATTTAATTATAACAAATATGAAATAGATGATTTTAACTTGCTTAGCGAAAGCAGAGAAATGGAATTTAACACTGCAATTATAGAGGATGGACTTAGTAGTTACACTGACGAATTTGATGACTTTTTTGTGACCGAATATGAGACAGACAAATATTTGTTTGCTAAAATGCTAAAGTCGGACGCAAGCAGTGATGCACAAAAAATGGGCAAACTTGTTAGTGTGGAGGAAAAATCTAGGTTTGGCAAACAGATAAATATAATCAAAGATGCAAGCGATGATGTGGAATTATTTGACCGCGAAATATCGCCTGTGACAGACTTGGTTGTAAACATCAACGAGTCATTTAGAGAATTTTCTCAAGAATTTTCGAGTGGCAGATTTGATGGCAATAATGGTAGAGATAATATTTAGTTGCTTATGTCACTTGAAATTTATATAAGGTTTTTTAATGTTATTTATTATTTGTTAAAAAGTAAAAATTTTTAACAAAACGGAGGAAAAAGGTTTGAATACAGGATTGCTTTATGCATTGACTAAAATTAAAAGCAAGGATAAAGATCTGTTGCACAAACTTGCGGGCAGGCAGTTAGCACTGGCTTTGAGGTTTGGTTGGGATGTTCAATTGAGCAACAATAATATTTTACTTGCTAGACGCGAAAACAATTTCACGCAAATCACGCCCATTGCAAGAGATAACGATGTGAACATAACAAAACTTAGAAAAGACTGGGATGCAATTGCGCCATCTCAAGGCTCGCGGTTTCATATATCTAATGGAAAATTGTCCGAGTTTGACTTATATTGCGATATGATGGGCACAAGTGTGTCAATTGCCGAAGATTTGAGTCACAGTTTTCGAAAATCACGCAGAGACGAATTTTGTGATAAGCAGGACAATTTGACAATTTTAAGTGAGTTGGCTGTGGATTTGGGCTATGAAAAAACGCTTGCGTATGCAAATCAACACATGCACACCATAATGGCTTATGCTAATTATGGTGGCAAAACTGTGACCAATTTTCCAGTAGCAACCGAACAAATGGCGCATATTTTGTTAAACAAAGGGCATATAAGTGCGGTTAAGGACTTGAAAAGTGGTGAAGAGTTGTTGAACGATAAATGGGAAACCAGAACAATTGTAGGTGATGAAAAAGTGACTCCTGCAGATTATTTTTATTCTACTTTTAATATTCGAAATGATGACAAATTCTTCACATGGAAGGAGTTTGACAAAAAAGATTTTAACAACTTTTTGAAACTTTCAGAAAATGACAATATGATAGAGCTGAGAAAGGATACTAGGTTTTTTAACTACACTCTTGTGGATTGCCTGAGCGAAAAAGCCCTTGATTATAAGTTGTTTGATTTTAAGAGTGCGGGACTGTTTTCGGTTAAGCGCGAAAAGATATTGGACGCAAACACCATGCTTGATGTTATGAGGATTCACAATTGTAATTTGCTGTCACCTTTCACTACAGAGAGCGCGTTAAATGTGGATAAAAAAATGACTTTTTTTAAAAATGAAGTTGCTGATTTTGCGCCAGAGTTTCAAGGGTTGGTAAATGGAATGGAAAAAAGTTTTAAAAATTATGAGAAAAACTGCAGCGCTGTGGGTGTTGATAGTTTAGAAGGTATATCTCAAGATATTTCTATGGA
>CAYJCT010000143.1:0-2765 GCA_964368745.1 uncultured Christensenella sp.
ATCAAATAATTATTCAAACATATGTTCGTTAAAATAAAAATTTTATTATGATGTAATTTGTTAAAAAAACACACCTGGTTTTTGAAAGTTATCAAACTAATGAAAATAACTAAAACTTTAGGTGTGTTTTTAATATATTTTTAAGCGGAGACTTAAAATTCAAAATAAAGATTGTTAATTAAGCGAATTTACTAAGAAGTAAATAAACATTTGAAACGCGAAATGCTATGATATCATTTCAGTGATTTTATCTTTAACAAAATAAGCATCTTCATTGTCGGGAGAAATCACAAGCACTGTGTCGTCGCCATAAGTGCAGCCAATGATTTGCGCCAAGTTTAGTTGGTCCACAAGAGCGGAAACAAAACCAGCCGTGCCCTTAATCACTTTAACAACCACCAAATTGGAAGCAGATTTTATTGAAATTACACATTCCTTTAAAATAGAAATAGACTTAGACGACAAAGCCTGAGTGTTGTTGGCAACAATAGCATACTTATACTTTTTGCTCTCACTCATGATTTTGATTAGCCCTAGCACTTTGATGTCTCGGCTAATTGTTGCCTGAGTCACATCAAAGTTCGCACTCCTCAAAGCATCCACCAACTCTTCCTGAGTTTCGATTTCATTTTGAGAAATGATTTCTAAAATTTTAGATTGTCTAGAATTTTTTGCCATATGTAATAACCTACTTAATCATTTTTATTGAATAAATATGAGCGCCAATTTTTTGAAGGCAAAATAATTATACACTATAATAAATTTTTATGCAACAGTATATTGCATATTTATACAAAATATATTTGCATAAACTTGTATCTTTTTCTATTGTTATGCATAAGTATTATGCATAGTTGTGAATAACCGCCTAAAATAGACATTTTTTAACCCTTACACACAAAAAAAACACACCAGATATTATCACAAAATCTAGCGTGTTTATAAGTTTTATCTAATAAAAATTAGTCATAGAAAAATTTTTATGTCCAACAAAGTAGTTTTAATCACGCAATTAAAACAGAAAAATCTTATCAAAGCGTTTTTTAAACTTTTGTGTAACGACAAATAAATCGAATGGCTTTTGTAAAAGCAAATTTAATCAACTAAAATTTCTCCACAATATTTTCGATGTCTTCCAGCGTTTTAACACTAGTTAGTCTATTTATCAGTTCACACTTCCCGTCTACCGCATCCCTGCCAATTATAACAATGTTGGGCACACCAATCAGCGACATGTCTTTAATTTTTACGCCAATATTTTCTTGCCTATTATCATAGATTGTTTCAATGTCGTTAAATTGAAACTCGTCATATAATTTTTCTGCAATATCGCTTAAAGCATCATCATTATATTTGGCGCAAATTATCGCAACTCTATAAGGCGCGATTATTTCAGGCAGTAAAATGCCGTCGTCTTTGGAATACTGTTCGATGACAGCGCTTAGAGTGCGTGTAACTCCGATGCCATAAGCACCCGTTTGCATCAACACTTTTTTGCCGAATTCATCCAGATAGGAACAATCCGCCACTGCGGAATATTTGGTGTCTTGCTTAAAAATATGCCCCACTTCAATACCTTTAATAACTTTCAGTGGCGCGCCACATTTTATGCATTTGTCACCTGCTTTAACCGTTTTGATGTCGGCAAATTTATCAATTTTTATATCTTTTAGGTTCGCGTTAATAAAGTGATAGTCGGATTCATTTGCTCCAATCACAAAGTTTTTCATAAACTTTACGGAATTGTCACCAATCACAACACAATTTTTTAAATCAATCGCGCCCACAAAACCTGCCACGCTGCCAATGCTTTCGATGTCTTCATGCGATGCCACATCCAAATTTATTAGTCCGCTGGCGTTACTAAGTTTGACATCTTCCACTTCTCTGTCGCCGGGAACAAGTGCAACTACTATGTTTTTTCCTGATTTATATACTACTGCTTTTAAAAACCTGTCAGCCGTTGTGTTAAGAAATGACACCAACTCTTCAATGGTTTTAGCGTTTGGAGTAGACTTTTTTTCAATTTCTCTTTCTTCTTCTATCTTTAACGGCGGACGAACAATACACTCGGCTTTCTCTGTGTTTGCAGCATAAGCGCAAGTGTCACAAACCACAATATCGTCTTCCCCTATGTCTGATTTTACCATAAATTCGTGAGAAGATGCACCTCCCATGTTTCCGTTATCGGCCTCCACAACCACAAAATCAAGCCCAAGTTTGGTGAAAATATTTTTGTAGGCCTTTCTCATGATGTTGTAAGATTGGTCGAGCCCTGCCGCATCTTTATCAAAAGAATAGGCGTCTTTCATCAAAAATTCTTTACCGCGCATAAGCCCGAATCGTGGGCGCACTTCATCTCTAAATTTTGTTTGAATCTGATAAAGGTTTAATGGTAATTGTTTATAACTTTTCACAACATCTTTCACAACTCCATTAAAAATTTCCTCATGAGATGGGCCCAAACACATTTCTTTGCCCGTTCTGTCCTGCAAGCGAAACATGTCTGCACCAAAATGGTCAAGTCTATTTTGGTAGACATCCACCGGCAATAAACAACTCATAAGCACTTCTTGAGCGCCTGATTTATCCATTTCATTTCTTATTAACTGCGACAGTTTATTAAGCGCTCTAAGCCCTAACGGCAAAAATACATAGATACCCGCTGCTTGTTTTTTAATGTAGCCTGCACGCAGAAGCAGTTGATGACTTTTTATTTCTGCATCGGCTGGATTTTCCCTATATGTTTTAAAAAACATTTGTGT
>CAYJCT010000144.1:0-2743 GCA_964368745.1 uncultured Christensenella sp.
GGGTTTTATTAAAAAGATGCTGCAAATGAGTATAACGAGAGAGATATTTAAACTGATGAACAATGACAATTGTTTTACATAAATAATATTTTTAAAACAAAATTAAAAACTAAACCCACAGAATAACATCAAAATTTAACTGCGCTGTTTAATTATAATTTCAACTACATAATTTTATTTCCGTCGTCAGTTTTAATAACTTTTAGAATGTTGTCAACGCTGCCAGTAATCGCATTCACATAAACATAGTATGTGTCGCCGTCGAACGCGCACTCGCATTCATAACATAGCACTTCTCCAAAGTTTATGGGAGCCAACACTTTTGTAACATTTTGAACAACATAGTTGTCTTTCACTTTTGCTTCTGCCTGCGTTTCAGTTATCACAAATTCCGGCAAGTTGCGACTCACATGATTGATGTAATATGAACGCGCTTCGTAGCCTAAAACATTTCCGCTAGTTAAATCACATTTCACTTTCACAAGGTCGGGGTAAAGCACCACTCCATTTTTTATGGGCGCAAAATTAAAATACGCGCACCCGCCCACAACATCATGCCAAACAGAACGGACATTTTCAATTCCTGTAGATATCACAAAATTCTCCGCAATACTTTTGGCTGCATCTACACTCAAGTTGACCTCGCCTTCTTCTTTAAAACTAGCAAGTGTAATCAGCCTGCCTTCCGCCTTTGACATCTGAGCAAAAACCTCGTTTTCATAATTTGCCTCAAAGGTAAAATCATAGGTTTCAAAGTTGCCATTTGTCTCTCCAACATGACTAATGTCGTCGGAATTAATACTAAAAATTGTTGACAATTTTTCCTTTGCTTCCTCAACACTCACTACATTTTGTTTATCTAATCCCCGCACTTCTTTTCTCACTTGAGAATCAGCAAATGGACCATCATAAATCATGGTAGGATAATCCACATCATTTGTTTTTATCGACTGCAACTGCACGGTAAAATCATTGTAATCTTTTTTAATAGAAAGGCTGTTGCTCAAAATATTATACTCTCCTCCCATGTCTTGCGAGATGTTTTCAAACGCCAATTTCATTGTCAGCAAACAGTCGTATAATTGGGCAAGTGTTTCCCTTTCATTTTCTGTTATCGTGCCGCCTTCAGCAATTTTTTTAGACAGCGTTTCACAATATCCCCCCAGTTGATTGATAAAGGTTATACTCTCTTCCACACCGTTAAGAGACACCGGCAAAGCATTCAAATTGTTTTGAGCGTCGTTAGCATTTTTCTGAATTTCGTGAAGTAGATTGCCAGTGTAAATGTCGTCGCTGCTCGACAACACTTTACTCATTCTTACCTCGGCGTTATTGATATCGTCCACCAAATTATAATATGATTTTTGATATCCCACCTCCAACATACTGCCATAATTAGAAACTGTCCCATTTGCTAAAACTAGGAATATTGTCAACAACACCACACCAATTGTCATGACGCCAAGAATTATCGACAATACAACTATGGCTGTTGACTTTTTCCTTGATTTTTCTAAACTTAATATTTCACTCATTTTTTACTCCTTTTGTTTCATTAATAGCAAAACACATGGCTACCAATTTGTGTCGCTATGGGTTTTTGAAACATCCACTGACTTGTTGCCACAGCAGGATTATAATAAAATAAGCAACCATAAGAAGGATCCCAACCGTTTAGTGCATCACGCGCTGCGTTATATGCAGTTTGATTTGGTTGCATGTTAATTTGACCGTCGTTTACTGCTGTGAACGCCCACGGCTGATAAATTACACCTGCAATTGTGTTAGGAAAACTAGGGCTCTCCACCCTATTTAAAATCACTGCAGCCACTGCCACTTGACCCGCATACGGCTCACCTCTCGCCTCTGCATAAACACAACGAGCCAGCAAATCTAAGTCGGAATTTGTAGTTGCCGAGTTGTTGGTGTTGGGCGCAGATATTCCAATTTTTTCTAGCGTCAAGGGGCCTAGATAACCTTGTGCATTCAACCCATGTTTTCTTTGAAATGAAATGACAGCCGCCCTTGTCAAGTCGCCGTAGTAACCCGTTACGGGTCCCGAAAAATAACCCCAATTTTTTAGGCGTTGTTGCACCTTTGTGATGATGGTAGAATCATATTCTGTCCACACTTCAGATCCACTCGAACTAGTGCCACTGCTCCCCACATAGATGCCAATTTTTTCTAAGGTTAGCGCACCCAAATACCCTGCCGCATTCAACCCATGTTTTTTTTGAAATCTAATGACAGCCGCTTTTGTCAACTCGCCATAATAGCCAGTCACAGGTCCGCTATAATAACCCCAGTCTCTAAGACGCTGTTGCACCACTCTAACTTGCGCTTCCGTTGCAATTGTCTCTGCGGCATACACAACTTTTTTTGCGGATAAGTCATAAGTTATAATCGCGCCAAAAGTCATGACCAACGCCAAAACTGCAAGAAGAAAGATCCTTCGTTTTTTCATATCTGCTCCTTTTTTAAGTTAAGTATAAATCTATTTTGGAATAAACTTTAAAAAACTATTTGTCAATTACAAACTCCCCCACAATTCTACAATTTTATTATCAATTCTTCTAAAAAAATCTGAAATGGAAAAATCCACCCATTAACTTTTTTAAAGTGATAGCATTGCATTGTTTTTTGTAAGTAACCTATAACAAAAAAAAACATGCACCAAAAAAGTGGATGCATGCTTGATTTTATTTTAAAAATTAATTTTTTGTTTGAATAAAAGACATAATTA
>CAYJCT010000145.1:0-2700 GCA_964368745.1 uncultured Christensenella sp.
ATTGTAACTTTTGTAAATTGTGGAAAATTTAAGGTATTTTCTTTTTTATACTGCAATTTTGTTTAAAAAAATTTTGTTAAATTCAATCTTTTTGCTATACTTTAATATAGTAGTATTTTAAGGAGTGCTGGCGTTTTATGAAAACAAATATATGTGTTATAGGGCTTGCTCCAACTTTTACACAAAAAGTTGCAAAAGCATTGGCAGATAAACTGGAAATGTATTTTGCTGATATTAACGCTCTTATTGAATTTGACATCTTAAATGTACATCAAATTGTGGATCTTTGCGGTAAAGATTATTTGCAAAAAATTGAAAATAAAAAGGTGAAGCAAGTTGCGTCTTTTGAAAATTCTTTGCTAACGCTAAATTTCACTTTGCTTAACAATGACTTTAATTCTAAAGCAATTAAAGAAAAATGCGTGGTTGTTTTTCTTAAATTGAATCAGCAGGCTTATGAAAAGAAAATTCTTAAGGAAAAATATAGCAAGTTGAGCCAGATTTTGAACATTAATATGTTTAACGACAGAACCAAAATTTGTGCTAGTTTAGCTGACATTGTTTTTGAGTGTGATGAACAAACTGTTGCTAAAATCGCAACAAGTTTAAAAAATGAAATAATTGAATTTTATACCAAGCGGGGAGTGGTATGAGCGTGGAAGTGAAAGCGGTTAACAGTTTGCGAACCATTTCTTTGAATATGATAAACAACGCAAAAAGTGGGCATAGCGGGATTGCACTTGGAATTGCACCCATTATGTACTCACTTTTTTCATTTATTAACCATTCGCCAAAAGCGGCAACTCATCCTCTTCGAGACAGATTTGTGCTTTCCGCTGGTCACGGCAGCGCTGTGTTATATTCCACTTTGTATGCGTTTGGTTATGATTTTTCTACAAACGATTTAAAAAACTTTAGAAATATGGGCAGCATCACGCCCGGACATCCCGAACTGGACACAAAGCGCGGAGTGGAATGCACCACGGGACCCTTAGGGCAAGGCGTGGCAATGGCAGTGGGCATGGCGTTGGGTCAAAAAATGCTTGCCGATAAGTTTAATAAAACCGACTTTTCTCTGTTCGAAAATCGCACTTATGCGGTTGTGGGCGAGGGATGTTTGATGGAGGGTGTTTCGTATGAAGCGCTTTCGTTTGCGGGCACACAAAAACTAAATAATCTAGTTGTGATTTATGATTGCAATAGCATCACGCTCGACTCCGACATTTCAAACACTTTCACGCAAGACATAGAAAAATATGTGATGTCGCTGGGGTTTAATTTTTTGGAAGTTGAAAATGGCAACAGTGTGGAAGAAATTATGACCGCTCTTGCTGCAACCAAGCAGTCGGACAAACCAACTTTTATTAAGGTGAACACCACAATCGGTCACGACAGCAGTTTTCAAAACTCTCATAGGGCGCACGGTGCGGTGTTGAAAAGAGAAGAAATTGACGCCCTTAAAGCAAAATGGTCAATAAAAAACGATTTTGAAGTTGATGCAGATGTATCAAAACATTTTTCGCAAATAAAACAAAAATATGTTGTAACCGAAAAAGAGTGGGACAAAAAACTAAAAGATTATAAAAAATTATATTCATCGGACCACAAAAGGTTGCAACAGTTTTTATGCCCGAACTTTTCGGACGCAGAATTACACGCCAATTTTACGCTGGAAAAGCCTATGAGCACCCGTGAAATGGGTGGAATTGTGCTTAATAATTTGACAGCGCGATATGAAAATATTGTGGGCGGAAGTGCGGATGTTTCCAGTAGCACAAGAGCCTTTATAACTGATGGCGGAGTGGTGAGTGCAAAAGATTACAACTTGCGCAACATCTTTTATGGCGTGCGCGAGTTTGCCATGGGTTGCATCACAAACGGGTTGGCGCTGATGGGTTTTTCGCCCTTTGCTAGCACTTTTTTGGCATTTTATGACTATCTAAAACCCAGCATCAGGCTGGCTGCTATTATGAAGTTGCCTAACCTTTATGTGTTCACTCACGACAGTCTTTTTGTGGGTGAAGACGGCGCAACTCATCAACCAATTGAACAACTGGCATCGCTTAGGTCGCTTCCGAATTTGGATGTTTTTAGACCTTGCAACGAACACGAATGTGCGTTTGCTTATGCTTTTGCACTAAATAACATTGCGCCCACTGCTGTGGTATTAACGCGACAAAATTTGCCCGTAGTGGAAAAATCAAGCAACATAAAATGCGGCGGTTATGTGGTTTCAAGCGAACAAAAAGGGCAGTTGCACGCAGTGATAATTGCGTCGGGCTCGGAAGTTTCTCTGGCTTTGAGCACGCAAAAAAAATTGAGGGAGTTAGGGTTTAATGTGCGGGTAGTAAGCATGCTTTGCACCACACTTTTTGACTGTCAAACAGAAAAATATAAAAATTCTGTGTTTCAAAACAGCCAAGTGCCTAGGCTGGCTGTGGAAGCAGGCTCACCATTTGGCCTTGCTAAGTACACAAAAAACGCCATTGCTGTCTCGCATTATGGGTTGAGTGGCAAGGGCGAAAAAGTGTATGAAAGTATGGGCTTTAACGAAGAAAATATTGTTGCTAAAATAAAAGAACTAATTCACGCTAGCAAATCCAAAACATATAGTTTGTTTTAATAATATAAACTAATTTAGTTTATAGTTTGATTAATTTTAATTATTTTAATTTTGATTTATTAATTACTGAATTAATT
>CAYJCT010000146.1:0-2650 GCA_964368745.1 uncultured Christensenella sp.
ATATATTATCTATAATTATTTTTCCAAATATTTTCAAACTTTTTTAAATTTAGCCAACCAAAACCCTAATCATTTCTGTTTCCGGTAATTTTTTGACAATTGTCAATCAATAATTTTTTTATCATATTTGGGCTATAATTTGGATATTTTTTCATAAGCAGCGAGCAAACCCCCGTAACAATTGGAGTCGCCACGCTAGTTCCACTCATTGTGCCATAAAATTTTTTATGAATATGAAAGTTGAACGCGCCCACAATGTCCACTCCGCTTACAATTAAATCGGGTTTGTAATTGTTAAGCACTGGCCCGCGGCTAGAAAACTTTGCCACCTTAAACTCACTTTCCACCACATTATTCTCCCCTCTCCCGTCGTCCATTGCACCCACTGTGATAATTTTAGATGACGCCGCAGGCGACATTATGGTCTCGCGTTCTGGCCCATTGTTTCCTGCAGCCGACACCACCACAATTCCATTATTCCACAAAATTTCAGCACCCAACATCAGTGGGTCATTTTTATCTAACACCGTACTGCCAAAACTCATACACACAAGTTTTATATTATATTTTTGTCGGTTGTCATAGATCCACTGCATGGCTTTTAAGATGGAAACCGCACCCGCTTCTCCATTTTTATCCAGTGCTTTTAGCGAAATAATGTTCAAATTTGGGTCAACACCCGAATATTTTCCTCCACTCACAGCTCCCGAACCGCAAATTAAACTAGACACAATAGTGCCGTGTCCGTTGTCGTCATAAAAATTTCTTTTGTCGTTGATAAAATCCACAAAATGCACTATTTTATTCTTTCCCACCAAAAAATCAAAGTGTGGATAAACGCCTGTGTCCACCACCGCACAGGTAAAAGACGATGCAGGCATTTTCACATTCTTCACACCAATAATTTTTTTTGCAACATCCACTAAAGTGAATACCCTGCTGGACGACGAAATGTATTTCACTGACGGAATTTTTGCCAAATGAACGAGGTTTTCCACCTCCACATTTATGCCAAACGCCTTGATGAACGGCAATTCACAAACTTCTTTATTTTTAAAATAACAATTTATTTCTTGTTTAGTTGATTTGAAATTGTTGCTATAAATTATGCAATCCACTGTTTTGCATTTTTTAGTTTTATTTTTTGCAGTCGTTTCAACATTCTTACCTTTAAGTTTTTTATCATCCTTTAGCGCACTAACCATCATAAGCAGTTTTGGCGATAATTTATTTAACATCACTTCACCATATTTACAATTTTGTCAAAATTTTCTAACTGTTCTCTAGATAAATATGGAGATAATGTGCTTTTAATATTTTCAAAATAATTTGCGTCTAAATTACCCTTTCTTTTTTCCATTGCACTTTGTCTCAAAAACTCCTGCATCAATTCATTTTGGTCCATATTTGAATATTTTCTCATCATATCATCTATGTATTTTTCGTTTGCACCACTGCTCGCATTTTTCCCGCTATTTCCGCTATTTCCACTATTTGAAAAAGATGATTCTTTGGCGCCACTGTTTTTTTGCTGGCTAAAATTTGTCTTACTAAAATCACTGAATTTTCCGCTCATTTATTCCACCTTTTGTTTTTATAATATTTTATGCTTGCAAACATATTTGTGTACTAACATAAATAATCAAAAATAATTGATTGCGCATATAAATAGTAAACAAGAAATAAGAAAAATTAGTTTTGTCAAAATAGCAATTATTAAAAATTTATATGGAGAAAGAATGGACGCGCAAAATTTGTTTAGTTTAATGAACATGTTCAACAATCAAAATCAACAAAACAATCAGCAAAACAATCAACATAACCAAACGCACCAAAACGAAAATGGCGCATCTTTTAACAACAAAACTTATGCTGAGATGTATCCCTATGGCGAATTTCCCACCAATTACACAAAGGAAGGACAACAACAAATAAAAGAGAACTTAAAAACGAAAACAAATAATGATGCGCCCTATTCTTCTAATCCACCACAATATCAGCAAAACGGCCACCAAAACAAAAATCATACAAACTCCTACCACCAACAAACAAATTCCGACCAGCAAAAAAATTATAACAATCAACAATTTAACAATTATTACCCCAATTCTGGGCAACAAAATTGGAATAATAACACATACGCACCACAGCAAAATTCCTCGCAGCAAAACGGCAACCAAACCGCGTCCAATAGTCAAAACACTTTCAACAACTTTGGTGGAGCAAATCTTTTGCAAGCCATGTTGCCTTTGATGAGCAACATGAAAGACAATAATAAGATGAATAATAGCGACCTGATGAGTTTGCTGATGCCCACATTATCGCAAAACAACCCCCACATGAAAGATATTATGAAAATGTTTAATCCCACAAAAAAAGCGGGTCAAGATAACCCGCCATTACCCAAAAGCAATTTACAATCTATTGACAGTTACAAAAAAATCGAAGAATAATTTAAAAAATAAGTAGAAACTGATTTTGAATAAAAATAATTTAAGAAAGGTAAAAATGATTTTTAATGAATAATATTTTTAAAACGGTAGAAACAGATTTTTTAAAAATAATAATTTTTAAAAAGGCAAAAATCGATTATTTAAAATTTATATAATAATTAACAAAAAGTAAATTACATATATTACTTATCATACAT
>CAYJCT010000147.1:0-2623 GCA_964368745.1 uncultured Christensenella sp.
ATAAAAAAAGTTTTAACAAAAACAAAAGATCCAAGTGTATGTGGGAGAAATGTAAATTTTTATGCATTTTGCAATTACCACAAAATGCCTATGAGGCAGGAGGTTAAAAAATGGCTGAGGTTAAAAAAGACAATAAAAAAGACAATAAGAAAGACATAAAAGTTGTGAAGTTGCAGTTGCCTGCAGGAAAGGCTACGGCAGGCCCGCCAGTTGGTTCAACTTTGGGACCACATGGTATTAATATTCCAGCGTTTACTAAAGAATTTAATGAAAAAACAGCAGACAAAGATGGGTTAATAATTCCCGTTGTTGTGTCCATTAAGCCCGACAGGTCGTTTACTTTTATTCTAAAAACTCCACCAGTTGCAGTTTTGGTTAGAAGAGCGTGCGGTATCACAAAGGCTTCGGCAAATTCGAAAAAAATTAAGGTTGCTACCATTACATTGGATCAGGTTGAAGAGATTGCAAAAATCAAATTGCCTGACCTAAACGCAACAGATTTAGAAGCTGCAATGTCCATGATTAAAGGCACTTGCAGAAGCATGGGAGTTTCCATTGCTGAATAAGTGGGAGAATAAAAAATTTGTGAATTTATTCGAGAATACCACAGAGGAGATTATTTTATGAAAAGAGGTAAAAGATATAGGGAAATGGCAAACTTGGTTGAAAGAACCAAGGCTTATGCTGCCAATGATGCAGTTGAACTTGCCATCAAAACTGCAAGCGCAAAGTTTGACGAAACAGTTGAGTTACATGTGAGACTGGGAGTGGACAGCAGAAACGCTGACCAACAAGTTAGAGGCGTGGTTGTGTTGCCTCACGGAACAGGAAAGGTTTCGCGCGTGCTTGCAATTGCAAAAGGCGACAATGCAGACATTGCTCAAAAAGCGGGTGCTGATTTTGTGGGTGCAGAAGAAATGATTGCTAAAATTCAAGGCGGATGGGTGGACTTTGATGTTTGCGTTACCACTCCCGACATGATGGGAGCGCTGGGAAAAGTTGCAAGAATTTTAGGACCAAAAGGGCTTATGCCAAATCCTAAAAGCGGCACAGTTTCCACCGACATCAAAAAAGCAATTAATGACATCAAAGCGGGCAAAGTGGAATATCGTTTGGACAAAGGAAACATCGTTCATGTGAGAATCGGAAAGGTTTCGTTTGGAATGGAAAAGTTGAGAGACAACTTTAATTCCGTTATGGACGCTCTTGTAAAAGCAAAACCTGCAGCGGCTAAAGGCACTTATATTAAAGCAGTGTCGATTAGTTCCACTATGGGACCTGGCATTAAAATTGATTATAAAATCAATTAATACCAAATAAAAACAATTTGTTTTGATATAATAATGTTGACAGTTGTGCAATATTAATATATAATGAATCCGTAAATTTAATATTTTTTGATTTGCCAAAGACAGCAAGTGCGCTAATAAAAAGTTTTAAACATTATTCGCGCGTAACTATTATACTTGCCGAGGGAAGTGAGAGGGATGATTTTTTTAATTTCCTAATGCTTACTCTTAAGGCGTTAGGAAATTTTATTTTTGCGAAAAATTTTAGAAAAAGGAGTTGTAATGAGCAAAAATATTGAACTGAAAAAAGAAATTGTAAGCAGTTTAAAAGACGAATTTATCAACGCCAACAGCATCATTTTTGTGGATTATAAAGGCATTAATGTTCAACAAGACACAAAACTTCGTCGCACATTTAGAGAAAACAATGTGGTTTATAAAGTTATCAAAAACCGATTGATTACTCGAGCATTAGATGCTGCAAATATCACGGGCTATGATCCAAAGATGTTTGAAGGCACAACCGCTGTGGCAATTTCAAACGACGAAATTGCACCTGCAAAAGTTTTTGTGGATGCTATGGGTCAAATTAAATCGTTGAGTTTGAAGTTTGGCGTGGTGAACGGCAGAATTTTAAACGCGAAAGAAGTTGAAGCACTTTCAAAAATACCATCAAAAAATATGCTTATTGCTATGTTGCTTGGTGTTTTGCAAGGACCAACAACAGCACTTGCTATAGTATTGAATGAAATTGCAAAACAAAAACAATAACAAAAAACAATAACAAAAAATAAAAAATAAATAAATTTTAGGAGAAAAAAATTATGGCAGATTTAAATAAATTTGTAGAAGAAATTGAAAAACTTACTGTGCTTGAAATCAGCGAGTTGGTAAAAATGTTGGAAGAGAAATTTGGAGTAAGCGCTGCTGCAC
This sequence comes from uncultured Christensenella sp., assembly GCA_964368745.1. Lineage (GTDB taxonomy): Bacteria > Bacillota > Clostridia > Christensenellales > UBA1242 > UBA11490. The sequence continues at coordinate 2,223 of CAYJCT010000147.1, forward strand.
AAGTTATGGCTGCAGGTCCTGCTGTTGCTGCTGAGGCAGAAGTTGAAGAAAAATCTGAGTTCACAATTGAACTGAAAGAAGTTGGAGCAAACAAAATTGCTGTTATTAAAATTGTTAAAGAAATCACAGGACTTGGTCTTGGCGAATCTAAAGCATTGGTAGACAACGCTCCAAGTGTTATTAAAGAAGATGTTGCAACTGCTCAGGCTAAAGAAATTGAAGCTAAGTTTAAAGAAGCTGGCGCAGTTGTTGTTTTGAAATAGTTTAAAAAACAAAACGAACAGAATATTTCATAAAAAACCTTGTGAAAACTTTTAGTGCATTCTTAAAAATAAATAGTTAAATAAAATATAAAAAACATATTTAAACTTATTTTATTTAAACTTTTTTGTGTATGCGCA